>JBKPQV010000614.1:0-16487 GCA_046734235.1 Acidobacteriota bacterium | reverse complement strand
AAGTCTTGAATGCCCTCTTGGTCAGACGCCTTGCATAAACGAAGCCGTTCAAGTAACTGCGTGAGAACTTCGCAGTAAACGTCTTCAGTTTCTTGAGTTCGAAAACGATCGTCCAACTTGCGCCTGATGATTTTCTTTATAACCGGACCTGCGTGTTCGGTGAGAAGACTAGTCAACAAGCTCTCTGATTCGGACTCGGACGTAGCGTTCAAATAGGGCGACAGCAGGACGTCAGAAGAGTTGTGTTGCACTCTCGCCATTAGTTGACGAACTGTTGGGTATTGGGGGGAATCGTGTCGGGAGGTCTTGGCGAGTATACGCCTAATCTCGGCTTTATCGTACCGAATGAGTTTGGAAACACGGAGGCTGATCGACCCGTTCTGCCATGCTGAAGTGGATTCTACTGTCTTTAATAGTTTGAACTTGACAGCCCAGAGCTATCAGTCTACTATATCGACATACGATATATCGAACATGGATATAGACGGATCCGAGTCAGTTTGAGGCGCGAAAAATCAAGTGAGGTTTTTACTCGACCTAAGGGCATCTTGCCCATGTGAGACTTTTCCGGTGTAGAACAAAGGGCAGGGAAGCTGTGTAGAACGGTGCCGCATTGTAAGGAATGCAGAATAGAGTTACGGCCCGAAACGATGGCGGTATTCATCAGAGCTAATGAAAGCTTTAATCATCTCAGCCTGAATGTAATTTCCATTGAACTGATTTAATTTGTTCAGCCAGAAATTGTAACCATCCAAATTAGAATCCGGCGGATCACTTGGTCCACGACGCAAGTAACCGGCATATTCCATCCAGACAAAGGATTCGCGGAAAACACCCTGCCGAAACGCGGCAGCATCAACGACACGTTGGATAATTCGAATACCACAGAACTTTAGATCTGGTCCGCCGACAGCGCAAGCATCAAATTCCTGATTGAGCTGGCTCTTAATAGGAGTCAAGTCAACGCCTGAGGTATCTCGGATGTTTTGCAACAGTGGAATAATGAAACTGTCTCCAAGCGGAAACGCTGGATACTTGTTGAGGAACTCAGCCCGGCTGACAAAATCAAATACGAGGGGTTGACTGTTCGGTGTAACGCCATCTGCAGTCGGGATCTGTCCACGATCAGCCGCGAATTCTGAGTAGGTTGGTTGGCGACCAAGTACACCTTTGTAGAGCCGATATACAAAGGCGGCGCTTTCCTGAAATTCAATCGATAAGAAGAAGGCGGCAGAAACGTTTAGACGTTTTACTTCAGTGCACTGAGGATTCGTTCCACAAGAGGTAATTTCGTTGGTCCAAAAAGCAAATCCACCCGGATCAGGTTCGCGATTTAGGAAGTCGATGTAGTGCTGCCTCACGAAGAACGAAGTATCGTCAATCGGATTAACACCATTTACGGTTTCATTATCGACGATGGTAATGATTGCGAAAGGGCGAATACCTATCGTTGCATTCGTGGGATTAGTCAACGAAATACCGAGCACCTCCGAGTTCTCGGCATATGAGTCGTTGATAATCGGAATCAAAATATTCTTAGACGTCTCGCCTGGCCCAAACGTAAGCGTTCCTTGAGTTTCGACGTAGTCGCAACGGGGAGATGCCGATCCAGTTAACTGACTGCAAGGCATACGGACATCCGATTGCTCGAATGTTGCGTAGTTTACCGAAGCAGCCGTCGCGGTGTTGTCAGTACGCGTTACACTAACAGCCAGGCTACCTCCACCTTCATTAATCGAAAAGGCGGTTGCGCTGAACTGAATGGTTGCCGCAGCTGGACCAGGTTTGTAATTTGGAAACCAATCGAGCGCGGAGTTATTCGTTAGTCGTGAAACATGACTACCATCCGAATTCATAACAGAAAACTCTACCAGGAGTTCATTTGTGACGCTCCCTGAGGCAAAGATGATCTGTGTTCCATCGCTCGACCATGCCGGAAACCCGTCAGTGACTGAGTTGTTTGTAAGTCGAATCGGGTTTGAACCATCTGCGTTCATCACAAAGATTTCAACATCGTTTGGAGCAAACATGCTCCCTTTCGCGAAAACTATTTTCTGTCCATTTGGCGAGAAGGAAGGCTGTGCGTCGCCGAGGTTATCGTTAGTAAGTCTCACACGATTACTGCCATCCGCATTCATCACAAAGATCTCAAAGCTATTTGGGTCAAAGATGCTGGACCCGCTCATGAAGACGATCTTCGAACTGTCAGGGGACCATGCTGGCACACCGTCAACCTTGGAGTCATTCGTCAACTGGGTACGATTGCTTCCATCAGCATTCATGGTGAAGATTTCAAAAGTTCCAGGATCGTTTAAATTGCCACTCACGAACACGATCTTTGTGCCGTCGGGCGACCATGCGGGAAAACCATCAGCAGCTGGGTTGTTGGTCAGACGAGTTTGAGAAGAACCGTCGGCATTCATCGAATAGATTTCAAAGTTCCCATCGCGACCACTCATGAAGACAATCTTTGACCCATCGGGTGACCACTTTGGCTGATCGTCGTAAGCCAGGCTCGACGTCAAACGTGTTTGGTTGTTACCGTCAGGATCCATGACGAAGACATCGTGATTGTTGTTGTTTCGAACACTTCCAAACGTTATTTTGGAACCGGTAGTCACGCCACGCGATGGGTCGAAGAGATCTGTGAGGCCACTTGCAGTGCCGGGCAAAAAGCCGCCGGTTAATAATACCTTTCCATTAGGCAATAGGTTCGTACCTGCAAAGCGACGATCAGCACGTAGACCCACTGTCTGACTCCAGGTATTCGAATCCGGATCGTAAAGCTCAGCGGAGCTGCCTTCGTCCTTGCCTCCAACCACCAGCACTTTTCCGTTCAGTAGAAGCGCACTCATGTGTTCTGAGCGCCCGGTACTCATACTTCCGGTACTGGTCCAGGCGTTTGCAGTCGGATCGAACAACTCGGCAGAACTTAGGTCACCGATTCCATTGCCCGACCCACCAGCTACCAATACTTTTCCGTTTGGTAAAAGAGTTACTGAATGATCTGCACGAACAGTGGACATGCTGTTCAGGGTTTGCCAGGTATTAGTAGCAGGGTTGTATCGCTCAACAGCATCAGTAGGGATGTTTGCAAAAGCTCGGCCGCCCGCGATCAATATTTGGCCATCCGGCAAAAGGATTGATGAATGGGTAGTACGGTGAACATTCATACCAGCAATAGGCTGCCAGGAATTTGTGGCTGGGTTGTAAATCTCACCATTCGATAAGACGGGATCGCCAAGCTGCCCCGGACCGTTGCCGCCGGTTACAAGTACTCTGCCGTCCTGCAAAAGGACGGCGGCATGTCTGAACCGCGGAAATCCAAGACTTGCCGCATTACTAAGGCTGTTCGATTGAGGGTCGTAAATCTCTACGCTTGAAAGGGTCGTTGTAAGTGTGGATCCGCCTACGATAAGCACTTTTCCATTCTGCAAACGCGTCGCAGAATGTCCGTGCCTCGCGGTGTGGAGATTATTCCATATAAGTGAGTTACTTGTTGATGGATCATAAATTTCTATGCTCGCCAGTGGGCCATCCAATGCATTAGTTCCGACACCGCCAACAATCAGCACTCTTCCATCGTTCAAGAGAGTTGAAGTGTGAAGGGCACGTGCTACCTTCAAGTCGCCGCCTTTCGACCAAACACCAGTGACGGGTAAAGAAGTAGATGGTTTTGATATTTCGGCGACTTTAGGAACTTGCGCCAGCGACGATTGTTCGAGTTTGAGGTAGACCGACAACGTCGAGGCCAACGTTGTCGGAAGTATCAAGACAAGTATCAGACGACAAAACTTTTTGCGTATGGACATGTGAGTAAGCTTGGACTCGAAGCGTTGAGGCGAATCCAATATACCATTAACCGCCTCGGATGAAGCTTGGAATCGAACTATCAGATCAAGACTACTACCCCTCTTTTTTCGCCTTCGGGGTTAGCACGGACTTCCAGGTTGACTGGTCTAAAAACTCCACTACTGAAACCCAAACTTTTACCTCACCATTCTCGTGAGCAATAAAGGACTCTTCGTTGTTCAGTGATCTAAGCGAAGTCGAGTCGGTCTCGACAGAACCCGCCGCCCCATACTTATCCACAAAAGCCTCTTCATAATGAAAATGGTAGCCCTTGACCGTTGATGCACCCTGCGCTTTGATGGTGATTCTAACAAATCCCGGCTTCCCGGTTATTGCCTGAACAGAAGTGACCTTGAGGGTAACTGGAGAACTCGTTTGTCGGACGACGCTCACGGTGGGGCGTCGACTTTTGCTCGGAAGATGGTTTACGGGCGCGCTTTGCCCCTGAAAGTGGATCATCTGGGTCGTAACGGACAGGGACGCGATAACGGCGACAACGAGTGATAGGACTATAGTCATACTGCTTCCTCCGTACTCATTGTAAGCGATCACCGACCCGTCCAATATACCCGCAAAATTAAGACACCCTTCATCCGTTCAAACATTGACTTGGCAAGTCTGAAGTGAATAAAGCATCCAATTTCAGATTCACGCCTGGGATAAAGACTGACATGATAGAAACCACCTGGTTTAGTCCCGACGACTCGGGATGGAGTATCACTTTCGCGCGGAGTTTCAACTTCACGCTATAGATGTATTGAAGCGCGGCTCAGTAGCGAAAAACTGAGACTCCACGAAGCTGAAAGCAGGTGGTATCTTGTCAATCTTGTAATCCTGTCTGTAGCGCGAGGTTGAGACTCCACGCTGCTGAAGCAGGTGGTATCCAATCGTCGGTCTCGGAAGCGGTAGTAGCGCGAAACTGAAACTCCATCCCGAGTCGTCGGGACTAAAGCAGGTGGTATCTAATCGGCCTACTTCGGTAAGGCGGTCATTGTTGAGCGACGCCCGGTCGTGACGGACCAGTAATCGATCCAGCGCTCGCGGATACCGTTTGCCCGTTCAATTAGTTCCTTCGACGGTTTGTGTCCGTGTTCCACGATCACAACAATGCCGGTATTGAATTGTTTCTGTGATTTCTGGACATCAGGTGAGCGGGGCCCTTCTGTGGCAATTACATCCTGCACCGTCACCTTCACGCTGTCGGCTTTAAATATTGGATGATTGTTCGAATCTCGACCGGTGGGAACCAGGTTTCTCAAAATGAAGAAGTCGGGTACTTCAGCAGGTGACGCTAGACCCATTAAGTAGAGATCAAGATAAGACCAACCAGTTGCAGGGACGTAGTAATCATCATCAAGCTGAGTATATGTACCATCCAGGTTGTCCTGCCAAACTCCACCTCCCATCGCCGATGCTTCTGTCGGTCGCAAATATGGAAATGCTACAGGCGCCTGAAGTCCCCTGGCCCAATGAGTTGGTCCTAGCTGAATTGTCTCACCACTCACTTTCGCGGTGACAAACGCTCCCCAGCGATGACCCATCTCATGTGCAATCTGCGACATTGCATAAGCATATGGTGGAATCTTTCCGTCACGCCGCTGTAGCGCGAGTTGCTTAAGATAGAAGCCGATATTGTGATCATTAGAATCTTTTAGTCCATCGGGAGGATATTCCTGCATCTGGTTTGACCCGACGTAAACCGGTTGCACAAATTGCCATTGGAACCTTCCAGACGTGCAATAGCTTTCCAAACCTCGCTGTGTCGCACCGATTCCAGTTACAGCGCCACCGTCTGGACCACCACCTAACGGACCATTGCTGGGTGTGCCCGCTTCCTGATTGTCCACGCGAAAGTCGGAATAGAAAGCGAGCATATCGAACTTATCTCCGAGCGCTTTTAGGACCGTGCATGTCATGTCTCGTGGATTGGGTAATGAAAGATAGTGGAAGGATTCGAAGATAAAGAGCGAATGGTCCATCCGCTGGCTTCAGCGAAGACAGATCCACTTCTGGACTTCGGATTCCAGAAAATGTGATTGGTCTTGGTGCCATGCGATTTACAACGGTAGCTGGAGAAGAGGCTTCAATTGACACTGCGACTTGTTCTCGTGGTGTGAGTGTCATGGGTAACGTGCCCTGCACAGAGATCGTGTTGCCCTCGATCTTCACAGTTGGAGATGTGCCTGGCCCTGAAGCGATATACCTTCCGCCTTGGCGTCCAGCATTTCTACCAAAACCACTAACACCTCGAATACTCCAAACGGCATCCGGTTGTGACTTCGAAACGGTTGTGAAAGAGGCGCGATAGCTTATTCCTGGTAGTTCTGGATCAGTCTCGGCCAGGATTGGACCACGAGTCTCAAAAGTGATTTTTAAGAAAACACCTTCGACAATTGAGACTCTGACGTTTTTGAGATCGAGATGGGCCGGAACATCCGCCTGTTCTTCATCACTTAGAGTGGCAACTTCCTTCTCTGATCCGCCTGGCACCAGTGGGTACACTCCGATAATGGCATCCTTCGCTGCCAACTGGTCGTACGACATCTCGATCGTCCCATCTTTGTGTAGGACTGCTTGGAAGCGATTGATTGTAGGCGACCAGGTGAAGTCCTGAATGTTGCCGAACGGTTCGGTAATGTCCCAGCTAATCACTACCCGATCAGCCAACTCTTTCACATACCGCTTGCCTGACATGCGAGGTTTGAAAAAGACGCAAATTGCCGGTGTCGTGTTGACGAGTGTACGGGCAGCCTCCTGCAACTGCGCAAATCTTTCGATTGAAACTCCGCCACCGCGTTGACCACCAACAGGCGAGCTCGTTTGACTCCCAAAGCTGATTGAGCCATTAATTCCAATGGAGACCGAATTCCATGTCTTGCCAGAAAACGGGAATGAAAAGTTGGTAAAGGACTGTTGTGGCTCAGGAGCTTCTTTACCAAATTCCGCATCCCACTGTAACTCTAGATTCTCAGCACGGTAGCCTTTGCCTGCAGGAGTAAATCTCAGTGTACGTCGAGCAAGATCGAATATATTCGCCTTGCCCCAAACGCCCTCATTGAGTTCCATCACGATCAAATTGCCCTGAGTCGCGACGACCCGATGGACTTACCCGGTTCCTGCCGATTCTGGCTATGGCCAACTATGGAGGTAAGAGCTACGAGTAAGAGAGTGATCGTTTGTTTCATGTGAAGTCCTGCCGTATTTGAAGGCGGCGATATGAATCGCCAACAGATTACACCGATTACGTCACATTTTCTTTGAGCTATCTCCGGCATAGAGAAAATCCATCAAAGCTTTTTCTTGTGGAGTTTGTGCGGTTGCCCTGATCACGCCGTCATCTCTTACTTCGGCGGGCAGGCTATTGATTAACGACCAGATTTTGTCGCGATCGTGAATCATGGGTGGAATGATCACCTTGCCCCCCTCAAAAACGAGTTCGAGCTGATTGTCTTTTATCTGACGACTCACGCCGCCTGCTCTCATATGTTTTGTCACATGATTTATGTAGTAGAGCTTTCCCCATGGAAACTTTAGCCCCATCGAACCATTAACGCCGTTGGCGTCAAGCGACGACGCAAACCCTCGGCGAACATAAGCACCGAGTAGCGCGATAAGGCCGCAAGGGAAAAGCAGTAGAAATGAAAAGACGAACGGTCCGTAACGCGTGGCCGGGTCGTGCGCGCCGAGTGCGAGCGCGATGAGACCAAGGAGAAAGAAGGCGGCGGGTACACTGAAGAGAAGGACGTAAGTAAAGATCTTACCCAGCCGGGAACTGAAGAGTGTTCGCACCACCACCCGCTGACCAATGTGTTGCCTGGCCCAATCGGCAACAGGCTGATTGTAGTATGTGCCTGAACTCACTGTTTCAGATCTCCTGATTGAAATTGTTGGTACTTATACTGAAAGGCAGGCTCAAACACTAACACCCAATTGGCTAAATTCGAACTGCTCTGGCGTGGACGGTTCTGTTCGTGTTGTTTCGTGGCATTTCGTGGATCGTGGTTTTTGAAAATAGACGATCCACGAATCAACACGAAGCAAGAACAGAATCTATTTTGAGTCGGAGGTTAATTATGAGAAGTCTTCGGGACTCTTACAGACGTTGAGTATCGTAGGATCAACGATCTCTTTGCCTCGCCCTGCCAGGACAGTTTAAGATGCTCTCTCACATGTGAAATGTTCATCAAAACTGCAAGTAGTATGCGCCTGGTTCATAGTCGAGTTTAAAAAATGCAATTGGAAGTCAGACACTTGCGTCTCATTCGGGCCATTGCCGAAGAGGGCAGCGTTACTAAAGCAGGTAACAAACTTTATCTCACCCAGTCGGCGTTGAGTCATCAGTTGCGCGACCTCGAGGCAAAGTTGGGGGCGACCCTCTTCTCTCGAGTGAACAAGAAAATGCTGCTGACGTCGGCGGGCCAGCGGGTACTCCGCGCCGCCAACGAAATCTTGGACCAACTTGATCGAGTTGAGGACGACGTCAAGCGGATCGCGTCAAATTTTGAAGGTGTGCTGCGAATCAGTACTGAGTGCTATACCTGCTACCATTGGCTACCGCCTGTTCTAAAGACCTTTAATGTGGACTATCCCGGAATTGATGTAAGAATCATCGTCGAAGCAACAGCGGATCCCATCACTGCGCTACTTGACGGAAAAATCGATGTTGGCCTGGTAAATTCACCACGACAAAATAACAAGGTTCGCTATCAACCGCTGTTTCGAGATGAGTTTGTTGTCATCACGAAGAAAGAACATCCGCTTAGCTTAAGACCTTTTGTTTCGCCCAGCGATTTTCAAGACCAGCACCTGATTATCTATTCAGCGCCTGAGGACAATTGTGTCTTTCAAAAGCTCTTAGTTCCGGCCAGCGTTACTCCAAAACGGATCTCAAGTGTGCGATTGACCGAAGCCATTGTCGAAATGGTTAAGGCCGGTCTCGGAATCGGTGTGCTTTCAAAATGGTCCATAGCTAAAGAGCTTGCGATCGGTTCGGTCCAGGCGATTCCATTAACCAAGCGAGGGTTCTTCCGTACCTGGCATGCTGCAACCTTAAGAGCCAGGCAAACACCGCCACACCTTGATGCGTTCACTCGACTACTTGCGAATAACTCCGTGCTAGTCCCGGAACCAAAAAAACGGACGCAAAAATCAAAACTGCGCGTCATCCGTGCGATTGACACCCAGGCAACTCCGACCTGAGTAGACCATACGAAGAGTTCGCATTCCACGACCGACAAAATTCGTGAAAGAAAAAGCTTTAACCACTAAGGCTCAAAGACACTAAGACACGAAAAGCAAACAGGACTCTCAACAGGTCTGCCTTTTTGTGACTTTGTGGCTTTGAGTCTTGGTGGCCAGGTTTTTTGTCGCCTTCCTTCAGGTCATGAACAAGTTTCATCAAATACATGAAAACAATGAGATTGTTTTATGGAACACTGCGCGACTAACATCGCCTCATGTTGCAACTCATCTGGCAGGATGTTCGACTCGCCATCCGCATGCTTTTAAAGCGCCCGCTGTTCTCGATTGTGTGTCTTGTCACGTTGGGATGCGGTGTGGGTGTTAACACTGCAATGTTTAGTGTCGTAAATGCTGTGCTTCTCAAATCGCTACCATTTGGTGATCCGGCCAGGTTGGCTGTGATTTGGAGAACCCCGGTTGAAACGAAGACCGATCAGAATCCCGACTCCGTTCCCAACTTTCAGGATCTACAAGCTCAAAACACGGTATTCGAGCAGATTGGTGCGGTCCGGTCGCAGCCGATGATTTTCGATGACGGCGACGAGCCGGAACGCCTCACTGGTGCGAGGGTCACAGCTAATTTTCTAACCGTATTGAAAGTTCGACCCACCGCAGGTCGAGACTTTGTGCCCGACGAAGATCAGCCGTCCGCAAATCCGGTTGTGATCATCAGCCATGATCTTTGGCAAGGTCGTTACGCGGGACGCCCGGAAACAGTTGGCAGGAGTATCGTGCTTGACGGAAAGGCCCACACGATAATTGGAGTTTTGCCGCGGGGTGTTTATTACCCTACATCCGACGTGAATCTCTATGTGCCACTGGTTCTGCGGCCTGCTGAAATAAACCGAGGTCAGGCTTTCCTACGTTTGTTCGGTCGAATCAGACCGGGAGTCTCTTTTGCTCAGGCTAGTGCCGAGTTAGACACGATCGCTTCTCGCCTGGCTCAACAGTATCCGGATGTAAATAAAGGCGCGACCTACAATCTGGTCTCACTACACGATCAAGTTGTTGGCAATCTAAACAAGTCCTTGCTCATTCTGTGGGGTGCTGTCGGATTCGTTCTACTGATTGCCTGTGCCAACGTGGCGAATCTACTACTTGCAAGGGCATCCGCGCGTCGGGCTGAGCTGGCGATTAGAACGGCGATCGGTGCGACGCGCATGCAACTCATGCGGCAAGTCCTAATCGAAAGTCTTTTATTGAGTTTGAGTGGTGGTCTGCTTGGACTGATCCTGGGCGCAATAGTGGTCAGAATCTTAGTGAACACCGTCGGCGCTAATATTCCGCGAGTGGAGACGATCGGAATAGACCTTCGAGTCCTTGCGTTCACTATTGTAATTGCGATCGCAACGGGGATTGTCTTCGGAGTCATCCCGGCGTTTCGATCATCTCACGTAAACGCAGTAGAGGCGTTGAATGAGGGACGCAGAGGATCAACAGGCGGTGTTTTGCATCAGAGGTTGCTGAGTTCGTTAGTCGTATCGGAGATTGCGATTGCGTTTGTTCTATTGATTGGCGCAGGGCTCCTGGTTCGTAGTTTTTCGGCAATCAACAAAGTAGATGCGGGCATTAATCCTCAGGGTGTCACCACGATTGGCATGGGTGTTCCACTCGCCTCATACTCTGATATTACGAAGCAGGCTCGATTCTACGATCGCGTCGCGAATGAGATTAGATCGTCGGTGCAGGGAATTGACTCAGTTGCAGTGGTAAACCGTTTACCAGTATTTGGAGGAATCTCTGCCACGACATTTACAATTCAGTCTCAACCGGTTAGCCCATCGGATGCACCTAGCGTTGATTTTCGTGCTTCAACTCAGGATTACTTCAAGGTTATGGGTATCTCGCTGCGGAAGGGACGCGATTTCGAAAGTCGCGAGATGGAGAATGCGCCAGACGTGGCGATAATTAATGAGAAGCTTGCCACAAGGTATTTTGCCAACCAGAATCCGCTTGGTCAAAAGATCCAGATTTTTCCTTTCACGAACAAATGGCGCGAAATAGTGGGAGTTGTTGGTGATGTAAAGTTGGGTGGAATGGATTCGGACGCAAATCCGACGATCTACGTTCCACTTTCGCAAAATCCTTATCCGAATGCGCTGAGAAATGTTTCGCTCGTTATGCGAACGAAAAGTAGTGAGTCAGGAAGTCCAGTAGCCGAAATTAGAAAACTGGTCCGTTCGTTGGACCGGGGTGTCCCAATCTCGAAAGACCAGAGTATGGAAAAAGTTATTTCGGATTCATTGGCCCAACGCCGGTTCAGCGTGATGCTATTTGTTATCTTTGCCGGACTGGCGACTCTTCTCGCATTTGTTGGCATCTATGGAGTGATGGCTTATGTTGTTGCCCAGCGAACGCAGGAAATCGGGGTGAGAATGTCAATCGGTGCGACCAGCTCAGACATTCTAAAGATGATAGTGAGCGATGGGGTTAAACTGGCCGCAGCGGGGATCGCGATAGGAGCTGTTACCGCTTTCGGGCTCACCCGTCTTATGCGAAGCTTACTGTTTGGAGTTGGCCCAAGCGATCCCATGACGTTCACAGCCATTGTGTTGGTTCTCCTCACGGTTGCGTTGCTGGCCAGTATTATTCCGGCAGTGAGAGCAGCGGCCGTTAATCCTCTTCTGGCGCTTAATGGGTCTCGCTGATCCATAATTCCGTTTCACCTAAGCACCCCGCTTTTCGAAAACGAGATTTTCTACCTCGAAAAATCCCGAAAGTGAAATCGCGTTCTACCCAATTATTGCCTTAGACCAGTTATTTCATGTATTAACGCGGCTGGCACGGGCTTTGATCTTGTAGTCTGTCAATACCGAGACCGGTTCGGATTGATGGACATCAAGCAACGATCCGTGGATGTCCCACGCATGAGTTCTGAATGTATCAGCACCCGCTGATACTAAGCAGCGCAAGGTCTCACCATACTTTATTGGGGGGAGGAATCATGGACATACTACTCAAAGATATTCGATACGGAATTCGAAGCCTCTTGAAGCGTCCGGCTTTTGCCTCAATAGCGGTGGTAACGTTGGCGCTTGGCATTGGCGCGAACACGGCTATCTTTTCGGTCGTGAACGCAGTGCTCCTACGGCCGCTGCCGTTCCATTCTTCAGAACGGCTCGTGGCGCTTGGTCAGACGGAGGCGAGCGATCGCGAAAACCTTTCACAGTTCTCTTTCCGAAACTTCGCAGATCTGCGAGAACAGTCCAAAGCCTTCGAGCGGTTGGCAGCCTATTACAACAACAGCGTAACTCTAACCGGCCAGGGCGAGGCCGTAAGGTTGCGAGGCGTCGTTGCCACAGCAGATCTGTTTCCACTTCTTGGCGCCTCACCCGCGTTGGGTCGCACATTCAATCCTGAAGAAGACAACGCTGGCGGCGGCGCTCAAGGTTATCCGGCTGTTCTTAGTTGGAATTGTTGGCAGCAACACTTTGGTGGCGATCAGAAGGTTCTCGGTCGCAATATCAACCTAAGCGGCGAGGCTTACACGGTCGTCGGCGTAATGCCTGCGAACTTCTCATTTCCCGTGCAGGCGCAGCCACCTGAGGTTTGGATATCACCGGCGCGCGACGCTGAGAAGAAAGGCGATGGAGCGATCATGGTCGCCCGGGGTTATCACGGGTGGCGAGTTGTCGGTAGGTTGAAAGATGGCGTTAGCGTCGACCAGGCGCAGGCTGAGTCTAACTTGATAGCGTCGAACCTCGGATCGCAGTTCCCTGATGTGAACAAAGACATCGGAATCAAGATCACTCCGCTGCTCGAATGGCTGGTAGGAAATCTACGTCTAACGCTGCTGCTCCTTTTCGGCACCGTCGGCGTTGTCCTTCTCATCGCGTGCTCGAACGTTGCAAATCTGCTGCTTGAGCGTGCCGTCAGCCGACAACGCGAAATAACGGTACGGCTGGCTCTGGGTGCGTCACGCTGGCGCATAGCGCGGCAGCTAGTTACGGAAAGCCTGATACTAGCTCTGACTGGAGGCGTGCTAGGCAGCCTGCTGGCAATGTGGGGAATTTCGCTGATCGTCTCATTCAGCCCTGAAGGCATCACGCGGATTACTGAGACGCGGCTGGACATGCGCGTGCTTGGATTCACGGCGCTCATCTCTGTTTTGACTGGCGTGCTATTCGGGCTTGCGCCTGCGATCGGAGTCTCCCGCCTCGGGCTCGCCGATTCGCTGAAAGAGGGTGGACGCAGCGGTGCGGGAGGCTTGCGTTCGGGACGCGCGCGCAGCTTTCTGGTCGTCTCAGAAGTCGCACTTGCGCTCGTGCTTCTGGTCGGCGCGGGACTACTCGTTAGGACGCTCGTGCGGTTACAGAATGTGCCGCTGGGTTTTGACCCTCGAAATGTACTGACTATGACAGTCGCCAAGTCACCATCAGTCAGCCCAACTGAAACGGGCGAGTTCTTCAGGCAGCTCACCGAACGCATCAAGCTGCTTCCTGGTGTGGTGGCCGCAAGTGTGACGTGGCAACTACCCTTGAGTGGTTCTTCAGCTATTTGCGGATTGGAGATCGAGGGAAGGCCTCGCGAGCCGGGAAATGATCCGATGGGTGTGATCCATTCAGCAGGCCCAGGATACTTCCGCACACTGGGAATACCCCTGCTCAAGGGTCGCGACTTCACAGATCATGACGACCTGAAGTCTCCTCCCGTGATCATCGTTAACGAGACTCTGGCGAAGAAGTACTTCCCTGGCGGAGATGCGATTGGCAAGCACATCACGCCGAGCTTTTCAACGACGGGCGAGCCAAACACGCGCGAGATCATCGGCGTGGTGGGCGACGTCAAGCATCGGGGGCTTAGGGGCGACGCAGTACCTGAATTTTACTTCGCGCAGGCGCAGATGCCTGTGACGTCGATGACGCTTGCGGTTCGCACGAGCATCGACCTGGACCCGCACACACTCATAGCACCTGTCCGTCGAGAGGTTCAAACGATGGACGCGAACGCCCCCGTGTTTGGTGTCCTGACGGCGGACGAATATATGTCGCGCTCCGTCGCGTCGACTCGCTTCAACATGACACTGCTAGCAGCCTTCGCAGCGGTCGCTCTCGTGTTGACGTCGGTTGGACTTTACGGCGTGATCTCTTTCTCTGTTAGCCAGGCGACGCATGAAATTGGAATACGCATGGCACTGGGGGCACAAGCCGCACACGTATTGAAGTTGGTTGTCGGGCAGGGATTAGTGTTGACGATGATAGGAGTGATCATCGGCCTGGTGGGAGCGTTCGGCCTGACGCGGTTCTTGAAAACTATGCTATATGGGGTAACGCCTACCGACCCTCTGACGTTTGTGCTCGTTTCTATCTCGCTGTTTGTAGTTTCGTCGCTGGCGTGTTACTTGCCGGCGCGGCGTGCAACCAAGGTGGATCCATTGACGGCACTCCGCTATGAGTAAATAAGAATTTCGAATTTCAGATTTCGAATCTGCGATTTGAAATCCGCAATCCGAAATTCCAAATCCGATATTTTGGTCTCTTGTCAGCCAGAAGCGCGTTTTTCGATCTTAGCCCACGTATCGCGGAGGCCAATGGTCCTATTGAATACCAATTTGCCTTCGGAGTTGCGATCGACACAATAATAACCAAGCCGCTCAAATTGATATTTAGTTCCACGCTCTGCGTCTCTCACGCTCGGTTCTATTTTGCAATCCTGCAATACCTGTAAGGAATCAGGATTCAAGTTGTCGGTAAAGTCGTGTCCTTCCTCAACGTCGTTCGGATCTTCCTTTAGAAAAAGGTTGTCGTAGAGACGAACCTCTGCTGGTAGAGCGTGATCCGCTGAGACCCAGTGGATAGTGGATTTTACTTTTCGACCATCGGGTGTGTTACCGCCACGCGTCGCCGGATCATAAGTACAAACGAGTTCTACAATCCTTCCGTTCTCATCTTTAATTACTTCTTTGCAGGTAACTAGATAAGCATAACGGAGGCGTACCTCGCGACCAGGAGACAACCGGTAAAACTGCTTCGGTGGATCTTCACGAAAGTCATCCTCTTCAATGAAAATTGTTTTGGAAAAAGGAATTTTTCTGGATCCCGCAGTGCTATCTTCGGGGTTATTGATAGCATCCATCTCTTCCACAAGGCCATCAGGATAGTTCTCGATAACCACCCGTAATGGTTTCTGCACACACATCACCCGCGGAACAATTTGATTCAGGTTTTGGCGCAGAAAGTATTCGAGTTGCTGTAGCTGTGTAATTCCGTTCGTCTTCGAGACACCAACGCTCGCGACGAAGCTGCGGATAGCCTCGGAGGTGTAACCGCGGCGGCGCATTCCCGATAGCGTCGGCATACGCGGATCGTCCCAACCTTCGACATGCTTTTCTTCAACCAACTTTAGTAGCTTGCGTTTACTAAGCAGGGTATGGGTGAGAGCCAGTCGATCAAACTCATATTGGCGCGAAGGAAATATGCCGAGTTGTTCAATGAACCAATTATAGAGAGGACGATTATTGTCGAACTCGAGAGTACACATGGAGTGTGTCACCTGCTCGATAGAGTCCGACTGCCCGTGCGCGTAATCGTACATCGGATAAATACACCACTGACTCCCGGTACGATGATGGTCCATATGGAGAATTCGATACATTACCGGGTCGCGAAAATTAAGATTCGGAGAGCTCATGTCAATCTTGGCGCGGAGAGTTCGCGAACCGTCTGGAAACTCGCCCTTTTTCATGCGCTCAAACAGATCGAGATTCTCTTCGACGGAACGGTTGCGATACGGACTCTCTCTGCCAGGTTCGGTTAAGGTGCCGCGATAATCGCGCATTTCATCAGCGCTGAGATCGCATACAAAGGCTTTCCCGTCCTTAATTAATTTGATGGCCCAGTCGTAGAGTTGTTGAAAATAATCAGAGGCATAGAAGAGGCCGTCCCATTGGAATCCTAACCACTGCACATCTTCCATGATGGCGTGTACATACTCTGTTTCTTCTTTTGACGGATTAGTATCGTCGAAACGCAGATTGCACCGGCCGCCAAACTCTGCTGCCAATCCGAAATCGAGGCATATGGCTTTGGCGTGGCCAATATGCAAGTAGCCGTTTGGTTCTGGGGGAAAGCGAGTTTGTACACGGCCACCATGTTTGCCGCTCTTGACGTCGTCGATAATGATGTTTCGAATAAAGTTCGAAGGACCTTCATTTGGTCGCGATTCTGGCGAAGTCTCAGTCGATTCAGTTTCAATAGCCACGTTACGGTGTTCTCCGTCCTAATATTGGTGTTCTAATCTAATTTTATCGATATTCAGTTTACAAAAGATGGTGAGGAAGATCATCTTTGGTGCCATTTGATTTCTCAGTGTGATTCAGTCTGTCCGTCTATTTCGTGTTTATTTCGTGTGAATTCGTGGATCGTAAATAGCCAGAAAAACACGATCCACGAAAT
>JBKPQV010000613.1:0-4425 GCA_046734235.1 Acidobacteriota bacterium | reverse complement strand
GGAGGATAAATAAAGAAACGAGCTGTGCTGGGAGCCGGGAACGACTCGCGACGTAAAAAACCAATCGCGAAAGGAAGAGTCACGAGTAGTCCGATCAGTAAGACGGCTGCAATGATCCATGGCAACCACTCACGTTTAATCGCTCGACCGGTGGGGGGAGGTAATTCTGCGACTAGAGTGCGGCCCGACGACACTCCACTCAACGCTTCAAGAGCAAACACCACATCTCTTGCAGACTGGAATCTGTGATCTGGACTCTTCTCCAAACAGTGCATAACCACCCGCTCAAGCGCAGGGTTGATCTGACTATTCGACTGAGACAGTTCCGGCGGATCCTCTTTCAAAATTGCATTAAGAGTTTCGACGGATGACGCACCATGAAAAGCGCGTTTGCCAGAAAGCATTTCGTAAAGAACGGAACCGAGAGAGAAAATGTCGGAACGATGGTCCACTCGCTCCGCCCTGACTTGTTCAGGAGACATATACCCCACTGTGCCGAGAATCGCGCCTGGATCAGTATTGAGTTTACGAGTAGGTACTTCCGTTTGAGCTTCGCTTTCATCCCGCTGCTCGATCAATTTAGCCAGCCCAAAGTCCAGTATTTTTAGTCGTCCGTCCTTCGTTACAAACAGGTTTTCAGGCTTCAGATCGCGATGCACAATCCCCTTAGCGTGCGCAGCCGCGAGGCCCGATGCTGTCTGAATTGCATAATCGAGCGACTTGCGAACAGGGAGGCCACTTCCGTTCAACTGTTCTCGTAGAGTTGTGCCATCGAGTAGTTCTGAGACTACGTAAGGAGAGCCTTCATGTGTGTCGACGTCGTAGATTGAAAGAATGTTTGGATGATTGATCCCTCCCGCCGCTTGCGCTTCCTGCTCGAAACGTTGTAATCGTTCTGCGTTTTCTGAGTAGGCGGCAGGCAACACTTTAATCGCAACGTCGCGATTAATTTTCGGATCGCGCGCGAGATAGACCTCGCCCATTCCGCCCGCGCCAAGAGGCGAGATGATTTGGTATCGCCCAAGCCATGTATCTCGAGAGAAGCGCATCGAGGAGTTGTGAGGTTACTTTATTAGGGATTGGCTGGAAGTCAAGATTTCGTTCTACTTCTTCTTTGCCTTTAGTAACCCGCTAATTTGTAAGATAAGCCCTGGTCCTGGGACCGCACGCGTCCCCGCGTACCCGCTTGCCAAAAATAACCTCTGATAAAAACGAAGTGCATAAACTAATCTTATACAATATATAGCACCTCTACGCCAACGGGCACGCGGTGACTCGTGCGGTCCCAGGACCAGGGCTAATCCGTACTTTTACTCTCCCCGCGTACAAGGCACCTTGATTATAAATAGAGCTCGTGTGTGTCAGTGCGGGGCAGGAGGACGTGCTGAGGCGACCACACACCCGAAAGGCCGGGGAAAGGTGGCTTTTCCGGCCTTTTTTACCGAGATCGATGTCAGATAGTGATAGGAATAGGACCTATATGACCAAGAGGACCAATCATAGAACTTATAGGTCAAATCGGTCCTATTCCTATCACTATCCGACAATCTACCTGTCAACCTTGCCGCAGAATTCACTGCCGCCGATAATGAATCTCGATCTGGATGGCCAGTTTCCGAGAGGCGACTGTGATACCCCAAAGTACTCTGCGAGTCGATCTTGCTTTCCCCGAACCACAGTTTCGGCGTGCCCTCCTGTCGTCATTACTTGTTGCCCTTGCCTACTACATCACTGCCAAGCTGGGCTTTGAATTCACGTTTCAACCGGGCTCGGTTTCTACACTATGGATGCCCAATGCTTTGCTTCTCGCCGGGCTCCTCTTAACTCAACGCCGGTGGTGGTGGTTGGTCATCGTCGTCACCTTGCCGGCACACCTCGCCTCAGAACTTCTCAGTGGTGTTCCCACCTCAATGGTTCTATCGTGGTTTATCAGTAATTCGACTCAAGCCCTTCTCGGCGCATTTCTGTTGAACGTCTTCATCGACGATAAACTTAACTTGCGTCGATCAAAAGACCTCATCGCATTTTTCATTTTAGGTGCATTTCTGTCGCCGTTCATAGCTTCTTTTCTCGATGCAGCTCTAGTTGAAATCAATAGGTGGGGCAACAACTCTTACTGGGATATTTGGCGCCTGCGCTTTCTCTCAAATGTTCTGGCGGTATTAATCCTGGTTCCCTTTGTGTTCGAATGGGTGACGCTCAACGTCGACGAGCTCAAAAAGACAAGGCCTGCGAAGTATGTCGAGATGTTCCTCTTTATCATCATGCTGTTTGCAGCCGGGATCGTGGTCTTCAACACGCAACAAACAGCACTCCAACAATCATTGGCTAAATTGTATTGGCCACTTCCTTTCCTTGTTTGGGCCGCCATCAGGTTCGGTCTCCGTGGCGTTAGCACAGGGCTACTGCTGGTAATGTTTCTCGCGATTTATGGCGCGACTCACGGAAGCGGTCCTTTTCTCGGCGGAACTTCAGCAAACAACGCTTTGACGATCCAGGGATTCCTGGTTTTCGTCGCCGTACCTCTCTTAATGCTTGCGTCTGTTATCGAGGAACGAGAAGCTCAAGAAGCATCTGTGCGCCAAAGCGAAGAACGACTTCTGCGGAGCACGCGCCAAATTCGGATGCTTGCTGCACAATTGATCACGGCCCAGGAATCTGAGCGCAGGAGGATTGCAATTCTGCTGCACGATGAGGTTGGTCAAAACGTTGCAGCTCTGGGTCTGGCGCTTAGCCGGTTAAAGCGACGTCTGCGTGACAGTGAACCGATGCTCGACGAAGTGGATCAACTGGGCGTACAGGTTAACCGTTTGACGAAGCAGGTCAGAGAGCTGTCGCATGAACTTCACCCCGAAGTGCTGCAGCTAGGTCTGGTCGCCGCGCTCGAATCTCATGTAGCAGAAATGGACAACGATGGTCGACTCAAAATCAGTTTTACCTGTAAAGTTGAAACTGATCATATTCCGCCGGACATCGCTGTCTGTCTCTATCGTATCGCGCTGGAAGCAATGAGGAATGTTTCTCTGCATTCCGGATCCAATCAGGCGAGTCTTGCGTTGACGCAGTCGAACGGTTTCCTTGTATTAGAAGTAACGGATTCCGGAAATGGTTTTGATATAGAAAAGATGAGACGTGGCAGTGGATTGGGCTTAGCTAGTTCCGAAGAGCGAGTCAAATTGCTTAATGGCTCGCTAGACATTCGCTCGGTTCGAAATGTAGGAACCTCCCTGACTGCTCGCGTGCCAATTGCAGGATGATGATTATGCGCCCACGAATCTTAATTGCTGACGACCACAAGATGTTTGCGCAAGGCCTTGCAAGCCTGTTGGAGGATGAGTTTGATCTCGTGGGAATGGTAGCTGATGGCTTTGCGCTTCTTGAACAAACAAGTCTTCTCAACCCTGATGTGATCATCGTGGATATTTCCATGCCCGAACTTAATGGTCTTGAAGCGATTCGGCGACTTCAACAAAAAGGCTCATCTGCAAAAGTGGTTGTGCTCACGATGCACGCAGATCCAAGACTGGTTTCTGAAGCGTTGCGTTGTGGCGCGAACGGTTACGTGTTGAAACAGTCAGCTGGGGAAGATCTGATTTTTGCGATCAGAGAAGTAATGGAAAGTCGCAGATATATGACGCCAGAAATTGAATCAGAGTGGCAAAGCACAGCCGCTGGCGCGTTCGAACCCAAACACCTCAACCTTACTCCTCGTCAACGCGAGGTACTCAAACTGCTCAGTAGAGGCCATACGATGAAGGAGATTGCAACGAATTTGGGAATTTCGACCCGAACAGCCGAATCTCACAAGTATGAAATGATGCAAGGTCTTGGAATAGAGAGCACTGCTGAACTCATTCAATATGCGATAAAACTGGGCATCACCAGCACATAAAGCCTCGACGCCATCACCAATATGAACGGATGCTTTATTAGTGTGAGTTCGTGTAATTTCGTGGATCGTTCTTAACCGCAACGTAACAGCTGATCCACGAAATCACACGAACTTACACGAACAAAGAACTTGTTTTCACACAGTTCTCCGCGAGGTGGTATTGACTACTTCTGCACAGACTTTTCTTTGATCTCCTTAAAGGTCTCGCCCACGTTGGGGTTGATAAACCAACCTCGAAAACGATACTCGCGCACAGGATCGTTTTGACCAAAGTCTTTTGTAAAGCTTGAGAGAGCAATTTTCTTACGCGTTCCTTCCAAATCCAAACCTTGCTCGACTGCGGTTCTAAATTGCTCCTGAACCGATTGAAGCAGCGCCTTACTTTTTCTACGTATGCTTTCCCTTGCTGTGCCTCGCCGTGACCTGGAATCAGGAAATCGAAATCGAGTTGAGAGAGCTTCCGAAGTGTCACGAGCCATTCAAGTGGACGGACAGAGAATCCGTATGGAATTGGCTCGGTCACCATATCGCCA
>JBKPQV010000612.1:0-4248 GCA_046734235.1 Acidobacteriota bacterium | reverse complement strand
GGCGCCAAAACTACTGACCAAACGGTCACCGCCGGTCCAAATGGTTCCTCCAAGGACCACCGCCAGGAGACAGGCAATGAGGCCCACACGGACAAATCTTGAATACGAGGGAGCAGAGATCTTGTCAGTTATCCTGCCGCCAGTTAGTAGCAGCGCCGCTACAACTACTTGCACCAACATGGCTAGAATTCCACCGCGCGAATTCGAGAGCACAAGGCCCATCCAGATTGGCAACAACAACGCCACGTAAATAACGACCCGCTCTCGTTTGAGACCGCTCCCGAGACTTAGACCAAGGCCCAGGCCGAAAGCCATCTCCATTAAATAAGCAAAGTGGTTTTTGTTGATGAATTGACCGAACCCCTGACCCGGTCTGGTTCGCGGTAGTAAGAAACCGGGTTGCTGCTGAACTGTCTGTCGCAGGATTCCAAACAGTGCACTCGCGACGGCAATCACGATGATGGTGTGAAACAGAATATTGATTCTGCTTTCACTGTTGCAGTATCGATAGCAGAGCGCGAGGCAAGCCGTAAGCGCCAACATCTGCATACCAAAAAATTGGGTTTGATACGGATCAGCGCTAAGCGCATTCCAGGGGTTTAACGCTGAGATTGCTGCGTCTGCATTACCTGCTTGAATGGTAATGGTCTGCAAGAAGGCAAAAACGCTGAGGGTCAACATCGAAAGCAAGATACCTTTGGAGCCCCCTATACGCGCTTCACCACTAAATAAACTCTCGACTATTGCAATGATAGAGATAACACAAACCGCCGAAACAAAAGCTGCTTTCCACCACTGCTCAGCTGTACCGTAGGGGATGGCGCTCACGATCAACAACAACAGTAAGCAATAGAACACGCCGTGATTGAGAACAGCTGCGATTTTTCCGCGAACAGTCTTTCCTTCCGCAATTGAAAAATCCATGACGCCGATCTGTGACACTAGCGTCCCACCTGATTTGCTGCGGCCCCGATCGAAATCTCCCTTGCGCCCACTTGTTCTTCGTGCAGACTAATGACTCTGGAAACCGCTTCCGTGAATTCTTTTAGAAAGAGATTGCTCAGATAGTTTGTATCTACCAGCAGAGATTCGCCATCAAGATTGTGGTAAAAATTCAGCCAGCCCCATTCAACTCCATCTTTCACTAAGGGCAATCGAAAACACCATGCTTGCTGGGAACGCAGACGGTCTTCTGATTGCCCGCCCTCTCCCAGCCATGACCAGTACACGCGACCATTTCGCAGTTCGAGACTCGGTTGAGAGTGTCGCTGGTTGCTCCACTCAAATGCCCGCTCATTTGTATCAGCATGACCAGCTTGTCCTACTTGCGCATTTGCGAATGTAAATTCACCAAACTCGAGCATCTGTCGAATTGCCTCGAACACTTCATATAAATCAGTAGCTTTTGCCAGGGCTCGAGCCGCGCGCCGCACTTGTATATTCTTCGCCACTCGTAAACGCCGATCGGCAACCGTTCTGCGAACGCCGGCTCTTATTTCGTCCACTTCGTGATAACGGAGGTGTCCAACCGCGATAATGATTGCAACTGAAATTACAAATAGAACAACTCCGGTAACCTTCGAACCAGTCGCTGGGAATATCACTGCAGCCAATCCGAATGACGCGCAGACTCCATAAAGCACCAGAACGACTTTTCGTTGAGACCAGCCTCGCGCCAACAACATATGATGAATATGCTCGTTGTCGCCCTCAAACACCGGCCGCCGGCTAACTAAGCGCCGGCTCATTGTCATAGCCGTATCGACTACAGGAACACCGAACGCAAGAATGGGAACAACTACAGCGACCGCTGTTGCGGCTTTCTGAGTGCCCAATACGGAAAGGGATGCGAGCATAAAACCGACGAAGAGCGCGCCTGAATCGCCGAGAAAGATTGACGCTGGATTGAAGTTATAACGAAGAAAGCCCGCGAGCGAGCCGCACAAAACAAGCGCTACGACGATCATTAATGGGCGACCCTGGGCCACCGAAAAAACAAGAATTACCAGCGTGGAAAACAGCGCAGCGCCTGAGGCCAGACCATCGATACCGTCGATAAGATTGAATGCGTTGGCGATGCCTACCAGCCATAGAACCGTAACCACGTAAGAAACAAGCGTCGGCAGTTGAACGGAACCAACAAATGGCACTGATAAGGCGTCTACCCGTCCGCCCATCAGAAAGAAGAGGGTTGCGATCAGCCCGAGCGAAACGAACTTAACGACCGCGTTAGCACCACGAAGGTCGTCAAAGACGCCGAGTAGAAAAACAAGCGCCCCAGGAATAAATGCCAGAAAGAGGTCTGATGGGCGACTGCTGAGATTTTGGGTCAGAAGATTATCGACAAAAGGTAAGGTTGAAAGTGCCAGGCCACAGGATAGGAATACCGCTACTCCGCCAAGTCGTGGAATAGCTTTCCGATGAACGCGTCGGCCATCCGAGGGAACGTCAAGCAAGCTAAAACGTTCACACAGACGTCTTACTAATGGCGTAATCACCAATGACGCCATCGTTGCGATCACGAAAAGCGCGAAATAGGTATTCAAAGGTGAGCTACCTCCCTCCGTTCACTTTAAGGCTCAACTAGACTGAGCTTTAATCGCGGTTTGAATTGCTTCCTGCTGTAATGGGCTTTCAGCAACTTCAAACTCGATCAACTTAACCATCTGCGGCAGTAATAAATCTTTTGAAAACCGGACCGAGTGAGGTGTCGACAGCATCTCGGAATTGTCTCCGCGACACTGGTAACTGTTCAGGATCATTTGGACCACTGCCGCCGTGTCTTTATTGCGCGTCAACATGAGTCGAGTTGAATCGACGTCACTCCTAAGATCTGCGATGTGGCTTTGCTCGGGACCGATGTAGAGCGCCGGGACGCCAATCGCCATTACGTTGTAGATCTTGCAGGGGTGTACGATACCCACGAAGTTCTCGCCCATTACTACGACGTGGAGATCTGCCGCGGAGAGTGACGAAGACAGCCCGCTAAGTGGCTGGTAAGGAAGACAGATCACATTATTAAGAGCATTCTGGTGAGCGAACTCACGCACCTTAAGTTGCTCGCTTCCGCCACCGACAAAGCAGAATGCAAACTCAGGTCGCTTAGAAAGGCTCTGTGCTGCTTCCAAAAGCGTGTCTAGTGGATGACATGGGCTATGGTTGCCGGAGTACATGACCACAAACTTTTCGCTCAAATTATGAGCCGCCCTGAACGCCTCGCGTCCTTTCGATGAATAGACGATTGCGTCGTCGTGAGACCATGGTGGAAGCACACTCACATGGTCCGGATTAGCTCCTTTTTGCAAGACCCTTGCCTTCATGAAGCGGTCGAGAACAATCGTCCTATCCGCGCGTTTAAGGCTGAAGTTCAACATTCGCTGCAGGAGTTGACTGGTTAATGAGTCTTCTCTGAGCCATCCGGCGGCGATAGCTTCGTCTGGGTTCAAATCCATTACCCAAAAACAAAACCTTCCGCCTTTCAATGAAACAAACAGTGCTGCCAGGAAAGAAATCAGAGGTGGTGAGGTGAGTGCTACGACCACATCGAACCGTTTCAACGTCAGCAGCGTTAGAGAACAGACGAGGAGGAAGCTTGCGAAATTTAGTGCCCGCTTTAGTTTGGTTTCTTTCCCGAGAGATAGTGAGGGAATGCGATGAATCGTCACCCCATTCCACGATTCACTCCTGGCAAATCGATTTTTGGGATCATCGTAGCCGCGGTCGCTGGTCAAAACTGTGACCTCGTGACCACGAGCTGCCAGTTCCTTCGCAAGATCAGTAAGGTGTTGTGCTGTAGAAACTACATCAGGGTAAAAACACTGGTTGAGTAACAGGAACCGCAAAGAGGGTTAGAAGTTACACTCTTACTCGTTTCTTAAAGTCGACAACGGTCTTTTCCAACCCTTCGTGAAGAGGAATGGTTGGGTTCCATCCGAGTAGTTCTTGCGCACGAGTAATATTGGGCTGGCGCTGCTTTGGATCATCTTCTGGCAACGGCAGATATTTGAAGCCACTGTCGCTGCCAATTGTTTTCATTACTGCCTCTGCGAGCTGTTTAATTGTGAACTCACCCGGATTACCCAGGTTTACAGGTTGATGAAGGTTTTCGGTGTTCATCAAACGAATAAGACCTTCCAACAAGTCATCGACATAACAAAATGACCTGGTTTGCTGTCCTTCGCCATACAGTGTAAGAGGCTCTCCACGCAACGCCTGAACAATAAAGTTCGAGACCACGCGTCCATCATC
>JBKPQV010000611.1:0-7168 GCA_046734235.1 Acidobacteriota bacterium | reverse complement strand
GTTCGAGACATGCCTGTAAATTTCAACCTTGACATCTGGATGTTGTTCCCTGAATGCCAGGATTAGGTCGGGAAGCAGGTATAGGGAGGTACTTTCGTTTGCGCCGACTCTAACGCGACCGCGCTTTAAACTCTGTAGTTCAGAAATTGACTGCCCCACCTGATCTCTTAAAGCCAAAATTCGCTGCGCGTAGTCGTAGACAACTTGGCCTGCATCCGTAAGGACAGGTGTCTTCTGAGTTCTGTCCAACAGAGGTAGCCCAATCTCCTCTTCCAGGCGACGAATCGCTATACTGACGGCAGGTTGGGTACGGTAGACACGGTCCGCGGCTTTAGAAAAGCTCCGTTCCTGAACCACTTTGGAGAAGTATTCCAGCTGGGCCATTTCCATAGTAACAACTTTTTACCACATTTTCTTTAATGACGGAAATTTATTATTCCCTTAAAAGAATAAATTTTACAGTGGTGTCACGGCAGGATACAGTGGCTTCTGTTCACGTCTACAGGGGTCAAAATCTGCAAGACGTGTTCGAGTTTGTAGCCATAGCTTGGTGTTGTTAGGAGAGGGGATCACCAATGCGGGCCATCAACCATTGAGTTGATGGCCCTATTGATTCATCCGGTACTCAAAAATGATTGTAGAACAGCTCATCAAAAAGGTTGGAACTCAAGGACTTGAGCCTCCGGAACCGGAGTATCCCCGCGGTGCTGAGATATTGATTGAGGCACTTTGTTATGAGGGGGTCGACACGATCTTTGGTTACCCTGGCGGCGCTGTTCTTCACATCTACGACGAGCTATGGCGCGCCCGAGAACGCATTACCCACTACCTGGTCAGGCACGAGCAAGGTGCGGTTCATATGGCCGAAGGATACGCGCGCGCGACGGGCCGTGTGGGAGTCGTACTCGTGACATCTGGCCCAGGCGCCACAAATGCAGTGACGGGAATTGCAAATGCTTACATGGACTCGACGCCAATCGTGGTTATTACTGGCCAGGTTCCGAAACACCTGATCGGTACTGATGCCTTTCAGGAAGTTGACACTGTTGGGATTACGCGGCCGTGCGTCAAACACAATTATCTCGTGCGAGATGTTCAAGACCTCGCCGCAGTTGTACGCGAAGCATTTCATCTGGCTAAGTCGGGTAGGCCTGGACCGGTAGTAATCGACATACCGAAGGATGTGACCGCAGCTCGCACGCCGTATTCACGTCTCGATCACGTTGGCTTTCCCTTCTCTGCTTCAAGACGTAAACCATCTCGAGGTGATGTGGCGCTCGCCATCAAGACGATCCTGAGTTCTCGTCGGCCGGTTCTGTACGTGGGAGGTGGAATTGCAAATTCAGGTGCTGATGACTCGCTAAGACTGTTTGCCGAAAAGCTGCATTTACCAGTAGCACCGACTTTGATGGGGTTAGGTGGGTTTCAATCTGGCCACCCACTTTGTTTGGGCATGCTGGGTATGCACGGAACATATGCTGCAAATATGTCGGTAGCTGAGAGTGATTTGTTGATTGCACTGGGAGTGCGTTTCGACGATCGAGTCACCGGCAAACTGGCAACGTTTGCACCGCAAGCAAGCATTATTCACGTCGATATTGATCCTGCGAATATTGGAAAGAATGTCGCTCCTACATTAAGCATTGCGGCCGACGCCCAGGAAGTACTGAATGCTTTTGAGGAGTACATCAACCAACTAGATTCCGAAGAACTCAACCAGAGTGTAGCTGCTCGAGAACCGTGGTGGGATCGAATCAAGGCGTGGCAAAGCGCTCAGCCATTGCGTTACACCGGTTCTTTAAATCAAATAAAACCACAGTCAGTCATTAGAGAATTACATCAACTCACGAAGGGTGAAGCGATAATTACAACTGATGTGGGTCAGCATCAGATGTGGGTTGCACAGTTCTACCCATTTACCAGGACGCGTCAGCTAATTACCAGTGGTGGTCTGGGTACCATGGGATTTGGCTTGCCTGCGGCAGTAGGCGCGCAATTGGCATTTCCAAACAAGACAGTCGTTGCAGTGGTAGGAGATGGTGGTTTTCAAATGACTAACCAGGAACTCGCAACGGCCGTTCAATACGGACTGCCCGTGAAGATACTGATTATGAATAACGGCTATCTCGGCATGGTCCGTCAATGGCAGGAAATGTTCTACGAGCGCACGTACTCTGAAGTTGACATCTCGGTCGCGCCCGATTTTGTAAAGCTGGCGGAAGCTTACGGCGCAGCAGGATTTCGCGCCTCGCATCCGGACGAGCTGCGCGATGTTCTGGCCGCTGGTCTGAATCACAAGGGCGTCGCTGTAATGGATATCGTAGTTTCAAAGGAAGAGAACGTGTTCCCGATCGTTCCCGCCGGCGCAAATGCGAACGACATGATCGTGCAGAACGATGGAGCGTAGAAATTTAAGATTTCAGATTGTAGATTTCAGATTTTCCAACGGCCAATCTGAAATCTGCAATCTGAAATCTCCAATAAGATGCGTCACACACTATCAATCATCGTGGCTGATCAACCGGGCGAGCTATCGCGCATCGTCGGCCTGTTTAGTGCACGAGGGTTCAACATCGAAACCATCTCGGTGGGTGGAACTCTTGACCCTCAATGGTCAAGAGTGACGATCGTCACACGTGGTGAAGATCGGACCATTCAGCAAATTGTTAAGCAGTGTGAACGACTGGCAAGAGTTCGTGAGGTTCAGGACGTCACCACCCGTCCACACATTGAGCGAGAAATGGCGCTGATTACAGTTTCAGCTCCAGCTGGAACGGAACGCCAGGAAGTCCTTAGCCTGGTCAGCGTGTTCCGCGCGAAGGTGGTCGATATCTCAAATACGCAACTTATTGTCGAGGCTTCAGGCAACAAGGAAAAGGTCGACACTTTTATTGAGTTATTACGACCCTTTGGAATTACTGACATTACCCGTACCGGGCATATTGCAATTAATCGACTATCTGCGACTGAGGTCGAGTCAGAAGAGGATGAAGTAGAACTTATTCCGCAATTGTCGACTTAGGCCGGACAATTGGATCTCGAAAGGACTGAGCAAGCAAGATGAATATTTACTACGACAAAGATGCCGATATCGAAGCTCTAAAGAAAAAGCAAATTGCGGTTATCGGATACGGCAGCCAGGGGTTTGCACAATCAAATAATCTGAAAGACTCGGGTTGTAACGTTACGGTAGGTTTGCGAGAAGGTAGTGCCTCGTGGGAGAAGGCGCAGCAAGCAGGTTTGAAAGTTAAACCTGTCGCGCAGGCGGCGGCTGAAGCTGATATTGTCATGATGCTGGTTCCTGACGAGCTCGCTCCAGACATTTATGCAAAGGAAATTGCTGAATCAATCACACCCGGAAAGTATCTTGCTTTTTCACATGGTTTCTCAATTCACTACAAGTTTATCGAGCCACCTGCCGATGCCAACGTCTTCATGGTTGCTCCAAAAGGACCGGGTCATCTTGTTCGCCACGAGTACGTGCGTGGTGCAGGAGTTCCCTGCTTACTCGCCATAAACCAGGATCCAACTGGTGATGCAAAAGCGATTGGGTTGGCATATGCTTCTGCGATCGGCGGGGGTCGTGCGGGAATCATTGAAACCTCTTTTCGCGAAGAGACAGAAACCGATCTCTTTGGTGAACAGGCTGTTCTATGCGGCGGATTGACGTCGTTGATCAAAGCTGGATTCGAAACGTTGATTGAAGCCGGCTACTCACCAGAGATGGCTTACTTCGAATGTCTCCATGAGATGAAGCTAATTGTTGATCTTGTGTATGAGGGTGGAATATCTGAAATGCGTTATTCGATTTCAAACACGGCTCAATATGGTGACATGACCAGAGGCCCGATCGTCGTGAATGATGAGACGAAGCGCAGAATGAAGAGTTTGCTGGCCGAGATTCAGTCAGGTGCTTTTGCGCGCGACTGGATGAAAGAGAGTCGTAATGGTCGTCCGCGTTTTCAGCAGCTAGATACGGAAGCGCGTGAGCACCCAATTGAACAAGTGGGAGCACGCTTGCGCAAGATGATGCCCTGGCTTTCCAACGGAAGGTTGGTGGACAAAGACAAGAACTGAGGTTGTCGAACTTGCCCGAGAAAGATATCAATGCACGTAGCCACGCCATCACCCGAGGTGTTGAACGAACTCCCAATCGCGCAATGCTTCGGGCTGTTGGTTTTGATGATGATGACTTCAAAAAACCGATTGTTGGAGTCGCCAATGGCTACAGTACGATCACACCCTGCAATGCCGGTCTGAATCAACTTACCTCAAGAGCAGTCGAAGCTTTGAGCCAGGCTTCGACGATGCCCCAAACGTTCGGCACAATCACAGTCAGCGACGGAATCTCGATGGGGACTGAAGGGATGAAGTATTCCCTCGTTTCGCGCGAAGTCATTGCTGATTCAATTGAGACTGTTTGCCAGGCCCAGGCGGTGGACGGATTAGTAGCAATTGGTGGCTGCGACAAGAATATGCCCGGCGCCATGATAGCGATTGCGCGGCTCAATATCCCTTCGATCTTCGTCTATGGAGGGACCATCAAAGCAGGCAACCTAAATGGCGAAGACCTCACAGTCGTTAGCGCATTTGAAGCTGTGGGACAGTTTTGCGCAGGACGAATTGGTGAAACTCAGTTAGTTGAAGTTGAACGAAGAGCATGTCCTGGAGCTGGTTCGTGTGGCGGCATGTATACGGCCAATACAATGTCTTCGGCGATTGAAGCATTGGGTCTAAGCCTTCCCTACTCTTCAACGATGGCGGCCGAGGATCAGGAGAAGGCTGATAGTGCTGCGGAGTCAGCGAAAGTGTTGGCCGCTGCAATTGAAAAACAAGTCCTGCCGCGACAGTTGTTGAGCCGAAAAGCATTTGAGAACGCGATTGCGGTTGTGATGGCGGTTGGCGGATCCACCAATGCGGTTCTGCACCTTCTCGCAATAGCGCATGCCGCCAAAGTCCAACTAACGCTTGACGACTTTGAAACTATTCGAAAACGCATCCCACTTTTCTGCGATTTGAAACCATCCGGCAAATATGTCGCGACGGATTTACATAAAGTTGGCGGTATTCCCCTGGTCATGAAGATGCTTCTGAATCGAGGCCTCATTCATGGTGAGGCACTCACCATCACGGGCCAGACAATAAGCGAAGTCCTGGCAGAAGTACCTGACAATCCGCCTGCCGGTCAGGACGTGATCAGGTCGTTTGATGAACCCTTATACGCGGAAGGTCATCTGGCGATACTGCGTGGAAACCTTGCTACTGATGGAGCAGTTGCAAAAGTCTCTGGTGTTAAGCATCGTCATATCACTGGGGCGGCACGAGTATTTGAATCGGAGGAAACTTGTCTTGCAGCGATCCTCTCGGGTGAAATCAAAACTGGAGATGTACTGGTGATTCGTTACGAGGGCCCTAAAGGTGGGCCAGGCATGCGTGAAATGCTGGCGCCCACTTCAGCAATAATCGGCGCAGGGCTGGGAGATTCTGTTGGTCTAATTACGGACGGTCGTTTTTCTGGTGGCACCTATGGCATGGTTGTCGGCCATGTCGCGCCAGAAGCTGCCGTGGGTGGCGCGATCGCTCTGGTTGAAGAAGGCGACTCAATCACTATTGATGCAGATTCAGGATTATTGCAACTAAATGTTAGCGAAGCTGAATTAGCTAGCCGCTACGAAAAATGGCAACCACCACCTCCCCGCTACACCCGCGGAGTTCTCGCCAAATATGCCACGCTTGTCAGCAGCGCAAGTTTGGGCGCGGTGACTGATTAGCACCATCAACCGGCGCGGCTTTCCAAGTCAGATACCATCTGCTTTAGAGACTCTGCGAAAACTCGGAACGGAAAAGAAACCTAACCACAAAGACCCAAAGACACTAAGGCACAAATTTAACTCTTAAAGGGCAGTTTGTGTCTTTGAGTCTTTGTGTCTTGGTGGTTAAGGTCTACATTCAGACTTTTCACACAGTCTCTTTAGCAGCGTGGAGTTTCAACTTCTCGCTATAGATGTATTGAAACCGCGGTCAGTAGCGAAAAATTGAAACTCCACGCTGAAGCAGGTGGTATCGAACTTTTTGTGCAAAGCCGCCGACGTCTATAAATGAGTGGTTTGTTTTGCTAGACTCGCCGCCGTTGTGTCTCATCACGATTATCTATTCCCTACCGTGCTCTCGCTGCTGCCAGCGGAGCCTTGTTCAGTATTTGAGGTTGGCACTGGCGATGGTTTGTTTCTGAAGGAATGCGTCAGCAGAGGTTATCGTGTCGAAGGGTTGGAAATAGAGCCCGAGAGCATCAATGCGTCATCGTTGTATGCGAATTGTCATGCTCGCTCCATTCTCGAAGACGTAAGCGATCTGGGAAGATTTGATGTTGTAGTGAGCATGGAAGTGGTGGAGCATGTACCCTATCCCCACAAGATGGCAGCGAATATTAAGAGCCTGCTCAAGCCTTCAGGTGTTGCAATTATTACGACTCCTTATCACGGGTATTTGAAGAACCTTGGTCTTTCAATCTTCAACAAGTGGGACACGCATCTGAATCCGTTTTGGGATGGAGGTCACATAAAGTTCTGGAGTCGTGCCACGCTATCGAGATTGTTCTCCGAAGTAGGTATGAGGGAGATAGGGTTTTATCGGGTAGGTCGCGTCCCGCCCTTAGCCAAGAGCATGATTAGCGTTTATCAGGTGGATTAACTGGCGGTAGTGTCCTAATCTCAAATCTGGAATCCGGTTTCTGGCATGGTCTTTGTCCTTTATGATAGCGTTAAGCCATGAAAGGATTTGCCGTTGAGGCGTGTCTAGCCCTTCTGAGTGTCGTAAATTTCTACTTGGCTCTCAACCCTAATTGGTCGCGGCGGTTTTCCCTTTTTCCTTTTACCGATAGCCTGCGAAAGTTTGGGCATATTCTCGTCGGTTCCTTCTGTCTTCTTGGCGTGCTGATTTTGATTTTCTCGCGTATCAATCCGAGAGGCTAACTATCGGACCTCTGCGTAATAACTCCCTAATCTAAATTTGAGAACGCCTTGAGAACTGGCTAGCTTCGGCTAGCCTTTTGGTCTTTGCGCTTCCGTGTTAAGTTTTGTATAGTTGTCAGCCGATGATATTGCATGTAATATCATGACGCGCCAAAAACTGCGGAAGATTGAAGCGGAAATAGCCAGTGCCCGACGGC
>JBKPQV010000610.1:0-7209 GCA_046734235.1 Acidobacteriota bacterium | reverse complement strand
ACAGGTATATGGCTTTCCAGGCGACGCGCGATACCAATCAAGAGTTCATCACCTACTGCATGACCCAAACTATCATTAACATTCTTAAAACGATCGAGATCCAAAAAGAGAACTGCAAACAGAAATGGATCTTTTTTCTTCGCCCGTTGCACCGCAAGTTTCAAATGCTCTTTGAATAACGCCCGGTTAGGGAGTCCAGTAAGCGCGTCGTGGAATGCATCATGAATCAACTTCTCTTCGATGAGTTTGCGTGAACTTATATCGCGGGCCACAACCTGTACGGCGGGTTCATTCTTATGCATGAAAGCGACTGCCCCGACTTCTACTTGAATCTCAACGCCATCCACCCGCAGAAACTTTTCCTCCGCGAAGGGAACTTCCACATTCTCATGAAGACTTTGGTCGATTCGTTGACGGACGCTCGCCTGATACTCAGTGGGCACAAAGTTGATAAACGGTTTTCCAATCAATTCGGCAAACGATTCCGCACCCAGCAGTCGAACGCCTGCGCGGTTGACGAAAACTATGCTTCCTTCGGTGTAAACAAAGATTGCGTCAGGCGATAGCTCGACTAGTCGCTGATAGCGCTCCTCACTTTCACGAAGCGACTGTGAAGCTTTCGAGCGCTCCATTGAGTAACGGATTGATCGGGCGAGAAGATCAGAAGTGAGTTGGCCCTTAATGAGGTAGTCCGCGGCCCCTTCTTTCATCGCCTCGATGTCGACCATGTCATCGCCCTGTCCGGTTAAGAGGATCATCGGCGAACGGGGATTCTTTCGACTGACGGTCCTCAGAAGGTCTAAACCACTCTGCTCACCAAGACGATAATCGAGCAAATAGACCTCATGTTCCTGCCGTTCGATTAATTCGATTGCGTTCTCGTAATCAGCGACCCAGTCGAGTTTGAAAGCACCGGTACCGGCCTCGGCAAGAAGCTCCCGCGTCATCACATAGTCGTCTTCGTCGTCGTCGACGAGAAGCACTCGAATTTCCCGATCGGTCATATCAAAATCCACTTTTAGGCAGGCAGTTCGACGATCTCAAACCAATACTTGCCCAAAGTTTTCATTAGAGATACTAGCGATTCAAAGTTTACAGGCTTCGTAATGAACGAATTCACCCCGAGGTCGTAAGTCCGATAAATATCCTCCTCGGCTTGTGAGGTGGTCAAAACAACCACTGGAATGGTCCGCAGTGTTGGTTCGCCCTTAATCTCACGCAGCGCCTCACGGCCGTCCTTTTTGGGCATGTTCAGGTCGAGCAGGATAAGCCCTGGGCGCGGTGCAGCGGCTGGTTCCGAGTACTTGCCGCGTCGTAGAAGGTAATCCATCAATTCTTCACCGTCTTCGACGCACCGCAGATCGTTGGCTAACCTGCTCTCCTCGAGGGCTTCTGTTGCCATCATTCGATCGTCTGCGTCGTCGTCGGCCAGCAAAATGGTGATCGACCTGCTAGTCATTGAGTTGCTCCTTTACGTTGGTTGACAGGTAATTTAATGATGAAGGTTGCGCCGCAATCAGGCTCGCTTTTGGCTGTGATGGAACCGCCATGGCGTTCGACGATTCGACGGCAAACTGCCAGACCAACCCCGGTACCTTCGTAAGCGTTTCGTCCGTGGAGGCGTTGAAACACTGTGAAAATCCGATCCAGGTATTTTTCGTCAAACCCGATGCCATTGTCGGCAATTGAAATCTCCACAACCTCCGGAGTGGACAGCATCCATGACGCTCCTTCAATTTCGTGCGACGACTCAGCATGTGAAGAGACTTTAACTACTGTTGCTTCGTCTGGTTTTCGAAACTTCAACGCGTTGGAGATCAGATTCTGAAACAATTGACGCATTTGCAGAGGATCGGCATCAATCACGGGTAAGCTTGAGACTTCAACGGATCCGCCCGTTTGTTCAATTCGTACTTCAAGATCGGCAAGAACGTCGCTCACGACTCTCTCAAGATCAACTTTCGAAAATGGTTGAGCCTTAGTCGTGACGCGTGAGAAGGTCAGAAGATCGTTAATCAATGTCTGCATGCGGTTTGAGGCGTTAAGCATTCGAGCCAAATAATCGTGGCCATCCTTGGTCAACTGCTCACCGCACTTAGTTTTTAAGCGATCACCGAAAGCCTGAATCTTGCGCAAGGGCTCCTGTAAGTCGTGCGAAGCCACCGAGGCAAAGTCCTGTAACTCCCGGTTGCTTTGCGACAACATAGCGGCTGTCTTTTCCAGGCGGTCCAGGGCCATCCGTTTTTGAATAGTCATCGCTAACTGGCTGCCGACTGATGTGAGGAATTCGAGATCCTTTTGACTGTAGGCCCGTGGATTAACATAACTCTGAACTACTAACGCGCCGATTGTTGCGTTTGAGGTACGAAGCGGGACGCCAAGCCAGGCTGCTGATACTGAACCTTTAACCACAAGTTCACCACTTGCGACCAATTGACGTTGCTGTTTGGCCGTCAGTAAAAGAGGGCAATTTTTCTGCAGCAGGAGGCCGGTTAATCCTTCGCTTGCCGGTCGTGGTGCCGGCATTTGATCTTGCTCATCAATGAAAAACTCAAAATGCAGAAGCCCCGTTGTTTCATCCAACAAAGCGACATAAAAGTTTTTGGCATAGATAATTTCTCCGATCGCCTGGTGAACCAGTTGCAACTGATCGGAAAGGTTGTCAGTCAGGCTGATTTCTTGCATCAGGCGGAAGAGCACCTGCCGTTCGAGTTCAGCAGTCTTCCGGTCGGTGATATCTCGGGAAATACCTGCGATACCGATGACGTCATTATCGCTATTGATCATCGGGACCTTGGTGGCCGACACCCAACGAAATTCGCCATCAGCGCGCCGGATTTGTTCGACCTTATCGATCACAGGTACGCGCGTTTCGATCAGGCGTTGCTCATCTTCGAAGGCCTCTTTGGCATGCTCGACAGCAAAGAAGTCGAAGTCGGTCTTCCCGACTGCTTGATCAGGAGAATCGAGTCCGAGAGTTGTTGCCTGAGCATTGTTTATGCAAAGGAAGCGAGATGAACTATCTTTAAAATAGATAGTATCCGGAATGCTTTCCATCAAAGCATTGAGGAGCTGTGTGCCATCAACCCCGCCGGATGTTTTCGACGTTTGCTGAAGTTCCTCCACTGTGCCGTCATAAAACAGAATTTGTCCCGACTCATCGCGAAAAGTGCGGACGCTTTCACGCGTTAGGAAGGGTCGGCCGCCTGGCAGCGCGCACTCTGATTCGAATCCCTTTATCTCACCGATAGTGTTGAGTTCCTCACTAAGTTCACGACGTTGAAAGACAAGCTGAAAGCCGGCCGTCTCGAAAATTGCGTTTAACTCTTCGAGCGAATCAGCATCGAACATTTTGAGCAGAGTTTTGTTTGCAGAGAGGATTTTCCCGTGTGGTGAGGCTCGATAGACTCCGATTGGCAAGTCGTTAACAAAGTCGTCAACGAGAGCGGCTTGAGACAACACTTCTGAGGGCGCATCGAGCAGTTCTGAACTCATGGAAGGGCTATACGGTTTGCGGGGGCGAGCCAGGGTTTGTTTAACGGGCGAATTAAGTGGTTTGGTTTTGAAGGGAAACGACGCCTTGAATGCCTCGAGGGTCGAGGCTTAGCTTCCGAGAGGGCAGGCCATCTTATCCGAAATCCCGGTAGGCCAAGATCAGGCTATAAAAGATGCGGAATTTGTGCAAGTAGTTTTTTTGATTGGCGTTAAGATTTTTTGGGTTGGCTTTTAGATCTGCGCGCTGCCGTGGAAAAACATTGACGATTTTGAGGTTTGGTCCCTAAAAGAGAGGTCCTGCAAAAGTAACTCTTTGGGCACAGAAGTCAGTACCGTCACGAGGTATCGTCGGGTCGCATTATTAACTTAGGCCTACAGAATCGAGGCGACCCGACTACCGCGTGACGGTACTGACCTCTGTCCTACAAGAGTTGTGCTGTTCCTCCATGTGACAAAGCTATTCCTCAACGCTACCATTCCTTAATTAATGTCACTCAAGAGCAAATTCTCTCACGAGTTCAATCCTCGAATCCGTGATCGTGGTATTGGGTACTTCCGCGCAGGCTTTGTCGAAATCCTTGAGCATTCTGAATCTCACGTACAAGCGCGCGTGAAAGGCACCACTGACTATCTCGTAAGGCTCACTTTGCATCCAAACGCGTTTGGTGTTGCTTGCACCTGTCCGTATTTCGAGGATGGACAAGAATGCAAACACGTCTGGGCGACTATGCTTGCAGCTGATAGCAAGAACTATCTCTCAGATGTTGATCTTCATAATCCATTGAGACTTATCGATGATGAAGACGCAGTCAATGAGCTGTACGAATTCGAGGATAGTGAGTTAAAAATTCCCGAACCCCGTCCCGTTTGGCGTCAACAACTTTCTCAACTGACAAACGCCGTCAAAAGCGACCGTATCCCGGATCGAGCGAGTTGGCCGGAAGGTCGTGAGATTTTCTATATCCTTGATCCGGCAATCACACGAAGAGAACTTCTCACAGTAGAAATCGGTTTCCGGGAACGGAACAAAAAAGGTGAATGGGGAAAACTAAAGAAGGCAAAAATCGAAAGTAGTCAGCTCACTAAACTGTCCAATCCTGAAGATCGTGAAATCCTCTCGATCACGTCGGGGGCAAAAGATGCTTATTGGCACTTTGGGGGATTTGACATTCCAAACCCTTTTAGTTTGTCCAACACTCTCCAGCAGCTTCTTGTTCCAAAGCTTTGTGCCACTGGCCGGTTAGTCATTCGAACCGGAACTAATAACGACACCTTAACGAGAGTATCCTGGGACGATTCGACTGTATGGCAGTTCTGGTTAACCATCGAACGAGTAGCAGATGATTACGTGCTTCGACCCGTACTGCGAAGCAATGAAAGTCAGATCGATTTTTCTGCTGCTCTGCTTACGACAGACGTAATACTGGTTGGACCCGATCACCGTGCAGCCCGGTTTGACTCACACGGCGCCCGAACCTGGACCAACGCGTTGCGCAACTCTGGTGATTTGAAGATCCCAGCCTCGGAAGCCACTGAACTCATGGCGCAGTTGATGGATTTGCCGTCTTTGCCGAACCTTGAAACACCCGCGGAACTCCACTTTGAACGGGTTAGCTTTCCACCCATGCCTCACTTAATTGTTCGCCGGCCGACGACGTTTGGCTACAGCCCCGCGTATCTCGAAGCCAGGCTTAGTTTTGACTATGAAGGGCTTGAGATCAATTACTTTGACAAGCGAGAAGGACTTTTTGACCGCAGTCGAAATCGTTACGTTCAGAGACATGTCGAAGCAGAGGAAACAGCGGTTTCATTACTAAACAATCTTCGCGTTAAGAAACGCAATGACTACTCTGAAACCTTCCAGCTTACTGCTCGTCAATTACCAGGCGTGGTGTCTGCGCTTCTCGCGAAAGGCTGGCGAGTTGAAGCTGAAGGGAAACTCTATCGCAATCCGAGCTCATCGAGTGTGTCGGTTAGTTCCGGAATCGATTGGTTCGAACTGCATGGCGAACTGGACTTCGGCGAGGACCTTGTAGCCAGAATGCCGCAAGTGCTGGCTGCTTTACGCCGTGGCGAATCAGTGATCGCGCTTGGTGATGGAAGTTTTGGCGTGTTGCCGCAAGAGTGGTTGGACCAATATGGCTTACTTGCTTCGCTGGGCGCCGAGGAAGGCGACCATCTTCGTTTTCAGCGAACGCAAACCGGAGTGCTCGATGCATTGCTTGCTGCGCGCCCTGAGATTACGTGTGACGACACATTCGCGCGAGTGCGCCAGGAATGGCAGAATTTTTCGGGCATCGAACCTATAAACGAACCACCTGCCTTTGTTGGCAAACTACGTGATTACCAGCGCGAAGGTCTGGGCTGGTTCAAGTTTCTCGAACGTTTCAAGTTTGGTGGTTGTCTGGCTGACGACATGGGGTTGGGAAAAACCGTGCAAGTTCTTGCGCTGCTCGAGTCTCGCCGCAACGCAAAGCCACACCCCTCGCTGGTTGTAGTTCCTCGTTCGCTTGTCTTCAACTGGCAACAGGAAGCTGCTCGATTCACACCCGAGCTGCGCGTCCTGGTTCACATTGGTGCTGAAAGAGTAAAGGAAAGCACGCACTTCGAAAATTACGATTTAATAGTAACGACGTATGGAACCTTACGCCGTGACGTTATTCACTTCAACGAGGCGGAATTTGATTTTGTAATTCTTGATGAATCGCAGGCGATCAAGAATGCAGGCACAGAGACGGCAAAGGCCGCACGTTTGCTAAAGAGTAAACACCGTCTCGCCTTAAGCGGAACGCCAATCGAAAATCATCTGGGGGAGTTGTGGAGTCTGTTTGAATTTCTCAATCCGGGAATGCTTGGCGCCGCGTCGGTCTTTCAGATGTCAACAAACGGACCACGTCAACCTGACGAAGAATCGCGACCGTTGTTATCGCGTGCCCTGCGTCCATTTATCTTGCGGCGCACAAAGCAACAAGTTGCTAAAGAGCTTCCGGAGAAACTTGAGCAAACGATCTACTGCGAGATGGATGATGCTCAACGCAAACAGTACGAAGAGTTGCGCGACTACTATCGAAAATCGCTACTCGAAAAAGTTTCGCTACAGGGAATCAATAAGTCGAAGATCCAGATCCTTGAAGCCTTACTGCGCCTCAGACAGACGGCGTGTCATCCGTCACTGGTCAACGGTGCGACAGATGACCAAACAGCAAATGCGAAACTCGATGTGTTACTGCCGCGGCTGAGTGAGGTTATTGAAGAAGGACACAAGGCGCTTGTGTTTTCGCAGTTCACTAGTTTTCTTTCCATCGTGCGGCGGCGGCTGGAGGCGGAAGGAGTTGAGTACGAGTATCTTGATGGTAAGACGCGCAATCGGCAAGCTGCAGTCGAACGCTTTCAAAGTGATCCCAACTGTAAGTTGTTTCTGATTAGTTTGAAGGCAGGTGGCCAGGGGTTGAACTTAACTGCGGCTGAGTATGTATTTCTTCTTGATCCGTGGTGGAACCCGGCGGTAGAAGCGCAGGCAATCGATCGCGCACATCGGATTGGTCAATCCCGACGCGTTTTCGCCTATCGCCTGATAGCACGCGACACGGTTGAAGAAAAGGTGCTTCAGCTGCAGTCAACCAAGCGCGATCTGGCGGACGCGATTATCAATGAGAATAACAACCTGCTGAAGAATATCACCGGCGAGGATCTGCGGTTGTTGTTGTCGTGAGA
>JBKPQV010000609.1:0-10273 GCA_046734235.1 Acidobacteriota bacterium | reverse complement strand
CGTCTCAGGTGTACCGGCGGCCTTGTTAGCATCGACGATGAAATTGTTGAAATTCAGGTAGCTGAATCGTCCGGAGTGTGTCCACTTAGACAACGAGTAGTCGAGACCGGCGACGTGTGTGTTTGTATTGTTGAGATTACCGAAGGCGCTGAGGTCAGTTCCGCCGAAACCAGTCACGCCAAAGTTGTAGTTGTGGTTGAAGCGATAGAAAGCACTTAGCTTGTCGTTTATCTTCCAATCAGCTCTGGCACCGGCTAGACGTTCGTCGAGGGGGACGCCAAAGGCCTTGGTAAATTGATTGAAGTTGGGAACTTGTGAGAACTGTTGCCCATCCTGGTTGTTGTTTTCAAATTCCACATGCCAGAAAAATTTGTTCTTAATCAAATAACCGCCCGCACGACCACCCAGAATCTGTCGATCGAAGGGTGGTTTCTGTGTCGTCGGCGAGGTTTTGTTCAAACGCAGGTCGGACGAGTAACTTTCATCGCGGAAAAATCCAAAGCCCGCGCCGTGAAATTCGTTGCCGCCACTTCGGGTGACAATGTTGATCGCACCGCTGGAAGTCAGGTCAGTACTAGCGTCTAGTGTCGACCGGCTGACTTGAAACTCCTGGATAGTTTCGTTCGAGATGTTTGTTGTAGTGGTTCCGACTGTTTCATCGGTGATGTCGACGCCGTCGACCTGGATACGAGTTGAGCGTCCACTGCGCCCGCCCATTGACACGCCGACCATTTGGTTTTTGGTAGGATCGAAGTCGCCACCGTCGCGAACCTGAACACCTGGTTCTTGTTGGGCAAGATCGAGAAAGTTTCTTCCGTTCAACGGAAGGTTTTCGATCTGTTTGGGCGTGACTACCCCATCTACGGTCGGCCTGCTAGTGTCGACAGTAGCTTCAGCAAGCGAGACCACGTTAACTGTTTCAGTTGCAGCCCCAACCTCCAGAGTTACGTTGAGAGGGGTGACCGCCCCCACCTTTACCGTGATGTCAGTTGTCGTGTTCTTTTTGAACCCGGTTTTATCAGCCGTAATGGAATAAAGTCCGGCTAGCAGATTCTGGAAATTGAATCTCCCACGATCGTCTGTGACTGTGGTTGACTCAGCTCCAGTGCTGACACTCTTTAGAGTGACATTAGCGCCTTCGACGACTGCCCCGTTGGCATCGCTAACCGTTCCTTCTAGCGCGCCACGAATATGTTGCCCCGAAGCAGGAGGACTTAACAGAAACATGAAGACAAGTCCCAACACGCCGAAGAAAATCGAAATTCTTCGTTTAGATCGAATCATGATGTCTCCTTAGTTTGCTGAGTGGGCGGCAACTTGAAACGATAATTGGTTGTCGCCAATTTGTTAACCAATCGGTATCGGGGAGAGAAATACTGCCGATTGGGTGGGGGAGCGCTTGTGAAAAGTCGCGGCAGGGGAGGCCTACGGGCGAGAGCAGGTCAGTACCGCGTCTTGCCAATTACTGATTTCGGTCTGAAATTCGCAACTCGCATGCCCGCTGGCCGTCAAGAGTAAAACGGCTGAAATCATTGAGTATTTTGGAGTTTCGTTACGAACCGAGGTGGGATTTCGATACAAAAAAATGGAGACAATCCCAAAATATAGCGAGAGAATTAAACTGGAGAAGGACCATGCGCCTGGGGTTAATCATTGTCGTGGCCTTAATTCTAATTGCCGGAGCAAGCAAAGTTTGCGGGCAGACCGTCTACGAGTTGGAAGGAACGGTCTATGGACCGGACTCGAAGGCAATCGCTAACGTCGTGATGACGCTGCAAAATCATGCCGGCGCACAAGTGGATCAGGACATAACCAAGAGCGATGGCCGTTACCGGTTCACCGGAGTTCTTGCAGGGGTTTATTACATTTCGGTCAAACCAGCTGACAGTAAGATCCAACCACAGTTACAGAGGATTGAACTAATCAATTCAGGCGTCAACATTTCTAATTTTTCCAAGGAACATTTTGACTTTAATCTAAAAAGAACGCCCGGATCTGATATGGCACCCGTTGTTGGGACAGTTTTTGCGCAGTCGGTTCCGCCGGAAGCTCAAAAAGAATTCATGGGTGCGGTTGATAACATCAATAAAGGTGACCAGAATGCGGCGCTTGGCAAGTTGAAGAAGGCATTGGAGCTTTTCCCCACATACTTTCTAGCGTTGCAACAACTGGGCTTGCTCTATGTTGACCTGGAAAAGGATGAGCAGGCGGTCGATCCACTCAAAAAAGCCGTTTCGATAAATCCCAAGGCTGCTCAATCTCACCTCGGTCTTGGAATAGCATATCTAAATCTTGATCGACTGAAAGAGGCGGTGACGGAGTTGAGCACCGCACTGTCAATCGATAACCGGCTCTTCAATGCGCACCTCTATCTTGGTATGGCTTTGATAACACTGGAGAAACTCGACGAAGCGGAAAAGGAGCTCAAGGAAGCGTATATGATTGGTGGTCCAGTCCAGGGTCGAATGGTGCACCTGCACCTCGCCTCGCTTTATGACAAGCGCAAGGAGTATCAAAAAGCGATTGCGGAACTGGAAGCCTACTTGAAAGAGAATCCGAAGGCTGCGAATGCGGCGAAGATTAAGGAAGCGATTGAGAAGTTGAAAAAGAAGCGTTGAGATTTCAGATTTCAGATTGTAGATTTCAGATTGGTCATTGATGAGTCCATCTTTAAAGAGAACTTAGAACGATGGTTGAGAGCTTTAACCACAAAGACACGAAGACACTATTATATTTCAGCATTTATATTTGTGCCTTAGTGCCTTCGAGTCTTAGTGATTAAGCTCTGTTTTGGTTTTCCCTGTCTGATTTCTTCTCTTACTTCTTCGCTGCTTGTGCACGCTCCTGTTTCATGAACTCGCGCATCTTGGCAATCGATCCGGGAGTGCGTTGCTCAGACCACGCTTCAAATCGCTGTGCTGCCTTCTCTAGATTTGAAAGCATGAGTTTATCACCAAACTTCTCCCGAAATTCTGGTAGCACTTTTTTCAATCGCTCCCAGACTCCATAAAACTCGCCACTCGTTTCAAAGAAAAGCCCTTCGTGCAACAAACCATAATTTAGTAGTGCACAAGCTTGTTCCCAATAGCCAATCACCATACCGGTGAATATGCCCGGCTCTGAGCCAGGCGACATGAGTTTCGCGGCTTCGTCAAATGTTTCCGCCTTGTAGTTTTGCTGAAACCAATCGCGCGCCTGGCGTAGTCGCGCTTCGCGGCGCAGATCGTAAACCTTTAGATGTAGTTGAGCTTGTTCGTAAGTTGGTTTTGTTTCCATGATTCCCTTTCTTCCCTAACTTCTTTACTTCGTCCCATGGTTAATCGAATGGAGGGGTTCGTGATCGACAGTATGTGTCCATTTTAGGGAAAGATTTTTGCGCTAATTTTGCGATTGCGTGACCAAAAGAATCTAACCACGAGGCACGAAGCAAAAAGACAACGAAACTACCGAACAATTTGATTTATTTGTGTCTTTGTGACTTTGTGGCCTAGTGATTAAATTCTTTTGGCGCTGATCATACGAGTGTCAGATCTAACTTAACGCTTGCCGTTTGTGGCACTTGGGATTAAGCTACCCGCGTACAACCTCCTGCAGCGGGCAGGCGAGCCCGACAGTACGTCCGCGAAATCTCCCCGATCAAATTGAAACTCTCTCCGGTCAGGATCGTTCTGAGGCGCCATTGGTGTCAGTAAAACTGACGTCCAGATTCGAAATTTTGTTTCCCCGGCGCCGTCGCAGCCGTGACGGTATTTCTTTAAAAGTGAGAAAAGATGCTGCGAGCAAAGTACAGCTTTACAAACGACAGCTTGATTGGCATTGGCTTCAATGGCCACCCATCTTTAAAGGGAGCAACGACAATGAGAGTATTTTGTCACGTACATAAGAGAGGGTTTTTCGCGCCCCGGCAAAGCCCTATAAAATGCGAGAACCGCGGCCATATTATCGGTGAGTTGGATTTTACAGGCGAAGCGCGAACTTCGTTGCCCTTCCAATGGCAGTACTGTTGTAACTGTGAACACTTTTGTGTGATCAATTTCGAAGACACTGGACTGCACAGTTGCCCAGTGTGTACAAGGCGAAGCTCGACTCTATACCTCTGTGATAGATGCCACACGATAAGCTTCGAATCCAATACTCCGCTGCAAACAAAAAACTTTACGTTGAGCACCGAAGGTGTACCGCTTCCGTGTTGCCCCGGGTGCCTCCAGCCCACTTCGGTTGATTTACACGAGCACGCTTGCGACGAGGCACACATCTCTTTCGTCACGGGTCTTAATGTGTGTCCAATTTGCAACGATCGCCTGGATGTTGGTCCAGCCTTTCCTTCGCCAGTCGCGCAGTACTTGAGACGAACCAAAGCTGCTAACAAAGTGTATGCAACATTTGATTACGACAGTGGTCTGTTTGTTTCGGTGGAAGACGGTGAGTTTGTTTTGGTCACAATCAAAGGCGATCAAGACAGAACTATAGTTTTGCCACGTTCAGCAAAGCTTGAAAGCCGCCGGGATTTCTACGAGCTTTACCAGGACTACTACTATTGCGCAGACCCTGTTGAAGGCGAGATTAATATCCTCGAACCTGCGACCGTGGTGGAAACACCGCAAGGATGGAAACTCCTTAACAGGGGATCGTTTAAGGTTCATCAGCAACATCCAACAACACCAAAACGTCCAGTCGCAGAACCGGCCCCGCCGCCACCGCCTCCCCAAATCATCGAACGGCCTGAGCCTGAACAGCAGCAATTGAAAGCTGAAGAGTCTGGAGATGCGAACTGTTCTAAGTGCGGTACTTTGATTGAAGGCAAGTATGCATTCTGTTGGAAGTGTGGTCAGCCGCGCGCGAATCTTCATGCAAGTGAGAAACGAACTCATCGGGAGCACTCGCGGCTGGTTGTGCCAATGGCGGAATTTGAAGAAAACGAAGAGGAAGAAGGACCGACCGTGCAACACGAGGGTCAACCCGGATATGGTCGTAATCTACTCTGGGCCACGGCGACGAATGGTCAACAGCAGACTGGTCACAACCGCTCTGTGCTCAAACTCTTCAGCCTTGGGTTAGTAGGGCTCCTACTAATCTCGTTAATGCTATTTGTGTTGTGGCCTTCGAACACCTCAGTGACTACCGCAGCTCCGGCAGAGACAGTTGCACCGGCCGTCGAAGCCCCTCAGACGAATCCGCAGGCAACTGCAAGCGTGGAAATAAAACCAGCCTCGATGGAAACTCCGCTGCCCAATGTCCCCGACAATGAACTCGAGCGGCTCCGACGGATGAGGAACACGGCCCGGGGAGCAGATCCCAAGATGCTGAAAGACTTTTCGGAAACTGAGAAGAAATTTGCAGACGATTATCGCTTCCCTTATGAACGCGCGAAAGTAGCAGTCATGGTTCGATCGTACGGGAAGGCGTTTCTGGCGCTCAATCGTGCTGCGCACAAGGCAATCAATGCAGGAAAGTCGCGCGAGATGTTGCAAAGCCTGGTAAAGGACAGCGAAGGAGATTTTCAGGCGCTGACGCACGGACACCCGGAATGGGACCAATTACAGAAAGCTTTGAAGAGTCGCAACCCGAGTGTGTTGAGTGACAACCAGGGGCTGTAATAAATTCTCTGTGTCTCTGTGTCTCTGTGCTCTCTGTGTTAATAGTAAGTCCTGACATTTTCGGGGCTCAATTTCAACACAGAGGGCACAGAGACGCAGAGGCACAGAGATTACTTGCTCATCATCTTCATAAACTTTTCGACTCGTTGCGGATCGACGGTATTGGCCCAGTGTCCGTCGACTTTGAATGATGTACCGATAATGAACCCGTCGGCCTCGTCAAAGAACTCACCAATATTCTCCACACTAATTCCTGAACCTAGAAACACAGGCAAGTGACAATTCGCTTTAGCCTCTCGAACATCTGCGACTTGTGGCGCTTCACCAGTCACGCTGCCTGTCACAATCACACAGTCGGAACCCATAAACTCGACTGTCTCTGCAGTTGCTCCCAAACTCACATCAGCCGTGATCGCGTGTGCTGAGTGCTTCTTCTTGATGTCCGTCCACACTTGGATATTCGTTGCACCAATCATGCGTCGATAACGCAATAGTTTTGCAGCCGACGCCTGAATCAATCCTTCATCGGCGACGTGTGCATAAGCGAATCCCTCGGCGCGTATGAAATCCAGCTCGGCTGCGTGCGCTACCGCCATGGCCTCGATGTTTGCGCCAGCAAGAATCTGAATTCCGACCGGTAACTGCGACACCGACTTAACTTCACAGCCAATAGCTGTCATTGCTGCGACAATCTCCGGTCCTACTTCAGCACGCATGTAAGGTACGTCATGCATGTTCTCGATGTAGATGGCATCCACACCGCATTCACGATAAGTGAGCGCCTCTCGCCTCGCGTCTTCGACTAACTGGGACACAGTTTGTTTGCTGTGTGGCGTTCCGGGAAGCGCACCAACATGGATGACTGCGACAACCGGTTTGGGTTTAGAGAATAGAGTTGGCATTTTTTCGGCACAGTAAGGCAGAGTTCCTATCACCGGTCAAGCCGATAACTTTTCCGACCTGCTTTAACACTAAGGCACAAAGACTCGAAGACACAAAAAACCTGATTGAGTTGAAGTAACTTTTAAATTTCGGCGGCAGGCATTTTCGGACTTTGAAGTCGTTGAGGGTCGAGTTATTATGCGCGATATCGTAAACGGTGTCCTCACCTCTAGCGCCGTTTAACCCTGAAAACTCACATCAAGCGAGCACAAAATGAAAGTATTCTTGCCGCTCCCGGACGAGCTTGAAAAAATTGCGACGACCGTCGTCGATGCCACGTACAAAATCCATAAAGCTCTAGGCGCTGGTGTCATCGAATCGGTTTACGAAAAATGTCTGATATATGAATTAAGGAAACGCGACCTTTTAGTAGAGGATCAGCTCTGTTTACCGGTCCATTACGAAGAAATCGTGATCGAATCAGGACTGCAACCCGACTTATTAATTGCCAAGGAACTAATAGTTGAGGTCAAGGCTGTCGAACGAATGCATCCTGTCTACCGAGCACAACTATTAACATACTTAAAACTAATGGATAAGAGGTTAGGCTTTTTAATCAACTTTAACGTTCCGGTCATTACTCAAGGCATAAAGCGAGTAATTAGGTAGTGTATTTGTGTCTTCGAGTCTTTGAGTCTTTGTGGTTAGATCTGTTCATGGTCGAGGGCTTTTTTGGAAAATGAAGCGCCCTGCGAAAAATTGCTTCGAATTTTACTTTTCTGGGCTGATGCTATTATTGCCCTAAAACAAAATGTCATCACTCTGGAATGTCAACGATCAGGTTGCGCGGCTCAATGAACTAACGAGTCACGATAACGATCTGAAAGAAGCGCCTCTCCGTCGTGACGTTCGGTCACTTGGCCGTCTGCTTGGTGAGGTAATCAAAGAACAGGTTGGGGACGAACTTTTTGCCGCGGTCGAGGAGCTTCGCCTTTTACTAATCGAACAACGCGAACGCCCCGCGCATGCGTCCGCGGAGTCGTTAATAGCGCGAGCTGAAAACATCGTCAGCAGAATGGATGTCGAGCAAGCGCACCAGATGACGAAAGCATTCGCTATCTATTTTGAACTGACCAATCTTGCCGAAACCAACCACCGCAAACGTCGACGCCGCGCAGCACGAAGTTCACCTGAAACGAAGGCCCAACCAGGCTCGTTTCTCGGTACGCTTCGGCGCATGCGCGCGGCTGGAATCTCTGAAGCTGCCGCGCTCGATTGGTTGAAAAAGATCGAAGTCACTCTTGTCTTTACCGCACACCCAACGGAAGTAGCACGGCGAACTGTGCTCTTCAAACGCCAACGAATTGCCACCGAACTCGAACAGTTGGACCGGCTTCCCCTTACCGAACACGACGCGGAACTTCATCAACAAGCAATCCTTGCCGAAATCACAGGACTGTGGCAGACAGACGAAGTGCGCCGCCGCCGGCCCAGCGTGCGCGATGAAATCAAGATGGGACTCGATTATTACCCGAGCGTCCTATTTGAGACTCTGCCGCAACTGTACGACGACCTCGCCAACGATTTTCGCGAAGCGTATGGAAACCAGTTTGCAAGTCGCGACTTGCCTCGCTTGCTTCGCTTTGGCTCCTGGATTGGCGGTGATCGCGATGGCAATCCCAATGTCACTCCGGACTGCACTCGGGACGCCCTGAATATAGCGCGCGAAACACTCTTCGATTACTACATTAATAAAGTTGAAGAGCTGGTTTGGCGGCTTACCTCTTCAACTCTCCAGGCAAACGTTTCAGCCGAACTGCAACAAGCACTCGACAATTATGCAAAAACCATTTCGGCTTATGGACTCAACCCCGACCGCCATCCACCAAATGAGATTTATCGTCGATTTTTAGACTACGTACTCGCCCGGCTCAAGAGTGCTCGCCACATTGCAGAACAAGGCGTTTCCTACCGAAATGCGCAGGAGTTTGAGAATGATTTGCAGGTCTTGCGAAAGAGCCTGATCGACAATGGTGGTCAACGTCCGGCCCAGTTGCTTATCGATCCGTTGCTAAGACAGATTGATACCTTCGGTTTTCACCTTCACACACTCGATGTCCGTCAACACGCACGCGTTCACTCACGAGCGCGCGCAGAGATCTCGTCGCCCACGTCTGACCAATTACCACAGCCGCCTGCTAGCGATACTGAGAATCTGCTCGACTCATTACGCCTCGTCCGCGAGGTGAAGCAACAGTTTCCACCGAGCGCGATTCGCAGCTATGTGATCAGCGGCAGTAAATCTGCTGCAGACGTCCTGACAGTTGCGTGGTTGTCGGAGCTTGCTGGAGTCACAGTAGCTGCTACGAACGATAACAATGATCCCGGGCTAATGCCGGTACCGTTGTTTGAATCGATCGAGGATTTACGCAATGCCCCAGATATCTGCCGCACCCTTTGGACCAATGAGGATTATTCAAGGCTGCTCAATTCCTGGGATCGACGCCAGGAAGTCATGCTTGGCTATTCGGATTCGAATAAAGACGGTGGCATGTTGACTAGCACCTGGGAAATCTTTAAGGCTCACCGAGCTCTACACAAAGTTGCTGATGAATCTGGGGTGAAGTTGACGTTGTTTCATGGCCGCGGCGGCACCGTGGGACGTGGCGGTGGTCCCACCCACCACGCAATTATTGCACAGCCCGTTGGCGCCTTCACTGGTCACATTAAGATTACAGAGCAAGGCGAAGTGATGAACTGGAAGTACTCCGATCAGGTTCTCGCGGAGCGCAATCTGGAGTTGGTGATCGCTGCCTCGTTGGAAGCGCTCTCACGGACTGGAAGTGCTTACGAACTCGATGAGCAAAGCGAGGCGGCGCTTGAATCCATGTCAAGCGCTGCGTTTGAGTTTTATCGTGAACAAATCGCCGAAAACAACGATGTGCTCGAATACTTCGAAGAGGCAACTCCAGTTAAAGAATTAGATTACGCGCGAATTGGATCACGGCCCGCCCGGCGAAGTGAGCGGCGTGGTCTCGACGAATTGCGGGCAATCCCATGGGTTTTTGGCTGGATGCAGAGTCGACATGTAGTACCAGCATGGTTTGGGGTTGGCTTTGCTCTGGAACAGTTTGCGCAAGGTGGCAAAGAGAATTCAAAGGTCTTGCAGAACCTCATGCACAATCTTCCATTGTTCCACGATTTGATCGACAACGTGGAGTTGGGAATGGCGAAAGCCGATCTATCAATTGCGCGACTCTATGCGTGTTTAGTTTCAGACCATTCATTACGCGATCGAGTGTTGAATTTGATTACCGAGGAGTTTCAACGAACAAAAAAAGTGGTGTTGGAATTAACTGGGCAATCGATGTTGCTGGAAAGAAATCCGGTGCTGGCCCGGTCGATCCGACTTCGCAACCCTTACGTTGATCCATTGAGCTTGATTCAAGTTGAATTGCTACGACGCAAACGACGCGGTGAGGATAACGATGATCTGAACTACGCGCTCGCGGCGACGATTAATGGCATTGCTGCGGGGTTAAGGAATACCGGTTAATTTGTCAGTGGTCAGTTGTCAGTTGTCAGTAGTCAGTTGTCAGTTGTCAGTAGTCAGGTAGGTATAAGTAGTTTTATTTGTCAAATCCGTCATGCCTTTAGTAACCCGCTTATTGAAAACAGTGACTCTGGTCCTGGGACCGCACGCGTCCCCGCGTGCCCGTTTGCGAACACGGACTTTGATTCTAAAGCGGCGCATAACTTAACCTTATCCAAGTAACCACAATCTAGGTAAGCCG
>JBKPQV010000608.1:0-7477 GCA_046734235.1 Acidobacteriota bacterium | reverse complement strand
TCTCACTATGAGCTTCATCTGGACGCCAATGACTTCACCTTTGTCGGTCGTTGGGTGACACCCCCGTTTAGCCCTCGCCGCTTTGATACCTGGTTTTTTCTCGTCCGCTGTCCGGCAAAGCAAGAACCAAGTGTCGTGCCGGGTGAACTCGAAAGTGGCGGATGGATCACTGCCAGGCAAGCCGTTGAAAAGTGGGTGCATTCGGAAGTAACTGCCGTACCACCAACTCTACACGCTTTGAAGACTCTGGCTGGTGGCCTCACACCTGACCTCGTCGATAGATTTTTGGACACTCCACAAGCTCGAGGCGAGACTGTCAGACGAATTGAATTTCGCGGAAACTACATCTGCTTTCCGGTGCGTTCACCCACCAGACCACCTGCAACTCACACAAACTGTTATCTCGTTTATACCTCGGACGAGATTCTCGTATTCGATCCAGGTTCTCCGTATGAGGACGAGCAGCTGGCACTGGCAACGATGATCGATAAGTTGTGCGAGGAGGGTCGGACAGTTCGAGAAATCATTTTGACGCACCTTCACCCCGATCACGTGGGCGGAGTAAATGGTCTTAGATCACATTTGCGCGCAGGCGTTCGGGTGGCCGCGCATGCAAAAACAGCTGAGGCGCTCAATGAGGTTCAGGTGGATCACCTTATCGAAGACGATGAGTTCATAGAATTATCCGGCGAGCCACCCATTAAACTTCGCGCACTGCATACGCCAGGTCATGCGCGTGGGCATCTCTGCTTCCATGATGCGAAGAGAGGGATATTGCTAACTGGTGACAACATTGTCGGTTTAGGCTCAGTATTGATTGATCCGCCTGAGGGCAACATGGTCGATTACCTGGCATCCCTCGACCGCATGCGTTCCATTCCTAGTTTGACGATTCTTTTTGGAGGGCATGGCGCAGCTGTGGCAGCGCCGTATCGGAAGATCGATGAATATATAAACCATCGACTGGAACGAGAAGCGAAAATTCTGGAAGCTTACCAATCAGGAGTGAAAGAGCCTGCTGAGATCGTTTCGATTGTGTATACCGATGTCTCACCAAAGGCTTACGGAATGGCTGAGCGAGCGGTGATAGCGCATCTGGAGAAGCTGCGGGTTGAAGGTAGACTGAGCTAACACAGTGCCCTCCGGGATCTCAAATCGAAGATCTCAGATCTCAGAACTAAGGATGCGGGCTTCGGTGCGTTTGAGAGCTGAGATCTTCGATTTGAGATATTTGAGATCTGAAATCTTCGATTTGAGATCCTGGGATGCGGGCTTCGGTACGTTTGAGATCTGAGATTTTCGATTTGAGATCCCGTAAGTGTCTGCTTGAGTCGCTCGAGATCCTCCTTCTGCAGTAAACTCTTCCTCACTTAACTATGGATTACCCAAGAACTTTAAGAGAACTCAAAACGGCGAGGTATCAATCACTCTCCGTGAAAGATGAGCTGCGTCTAAACCTGATTCGTAAATTACGTGCCGGCGAAAAACTCTTTCCCGGCATCGTTGGTTACGACGAAACGGTTATTCCGCAACTCATCAACGCCGTCCTGTCGCGGCACAACCTCATTCTTCTCGGATTACGAGGTCAGGCGAAAAGTCGAATAATTCGTCAACTAACCGAATTGCTTGACGAATACATTCCGGTTATCGCGGGATCAGAAGTAAACGATGACCCTTTTCGCCCAATTTCCGCCTACGGTCGTCAACTGCTCATGCAAAACGGTGATGCAACACCTGTAAATTGGATTCATCGTGACGCGAGGTTTGTAGAGAAATTGGCAACTCCCGACGTTACAGTGGCGGACATTATCGGAGACGTCGATCCGATCAAAGCGGCCAAGGGTGGCCACTTGTTGAGCGATGAGCTGACGATTCACTACGGGTTGCTGCCGCGTGCTCACCGCGGAATTTTCGCGATCAACGAGTTGCCAGATCTCGCCGGCAAGATTCAGGTTGCGCTCTTCAACATAATGCAGGAGGGCGATGTTCAAATTAAAGGCTATCCGGTGCGCCTACCTTTGGATGTAGCGCTCGTCTTTTCTGCAAATCCTGAAGACTACACAGCCCGTGGAAAGATCATCACCCCATTGAAGGATCGCATCGGCGCAGAAATAACGACACACTACGCCAATGACTTGCAAACTGCAGTTGAGATTACCAAACAAGAAGCCTGGACCAACCGCTTCGCAGATCCAAACCGCATTCTCGTCACCGATTTCATTCGAGAAGTGATTGAGCAGATCGCTTTCGAAGCGCGCGACGACAGTCACGTGGATAAGCATTCAGGTGTTTCTCAGCGGTTGCCGATCACCGTTATGGAAACAGTTGTTTCGAATGCCGAACGACGTTCATTGCTAACCGGGGAGGCCGAGATCGTTCCACGGATCGCCGATATCTACGCTGCCATTCCGTCGATGACAGGCAAGATGGAATTGGAATACGAGGGCGAGCAACTGGGAGCAAATCGAATCGCTCGAGACCTGATCAAACGAGCCGCGGGCGAAATCTTCGAAGGCTATTTTGTCGGCATAGACTTCTCGCGTGCTGTTCAATGGTTTGATGAGGGCAACAAGTTGTTATTAGCTGACACTGCTTCCGCGGAAGAGTGCCGGACGCTCATCGAAGCGGTTCCAGAGCTTTTGGACACGGCTATGATTCCGTTTAGTTTCGACCGTTCCAGCGGCGCCCAACTGGTTGCTGCGTGTGAGTTCGTTCTCGAGGGTTTGTATGCCGAAAACAAGATCAGCCGGAATGAGGAAGGTGGCTACACCGCTGTCACCAAGGCGAAAAAGGATCGTCGTGGCATGATTTACGATGATCTAACGGAGACTGGGAAGTTTAGCTAATTTCAGATTTCAGATTGCAGATTTAAGATTGGCGAGACCCTCAAAACTAAGGCTCCCGCCAGTTCAATCTGCAATCTGAAATCTTCAATCTGAAATGAAGTTTACTCGCTACTCCAAATTCAAAGGCTTCGATGTCACGTCGATCAATCTCGGTGAGTTGATGGACGCGATGTCTGATGCTCTGCTCGATTCAGGATACGACGATGATTACTACTGGACACGCCAGCGGAAGCAAGTAGATACCTCTCTCGACGCTTTGCGTGCCGCCTTGCTTCAAGCCTTGATGGAAAAGGGGATTGTTGACCAGCAGCAGGTAAGGGAAATGCTCACCGAGAACGAAGGCAAGTTTAAAGGCTCGCTACTTGAGGAACTCCTAAACGAATTAATTGAGCGGCTCGTTGAAGAAGGCTATTTGACCCTTCACGAGGAACAACCGCGAACTGATGAGCGTCAAGGTTTTGGAAACGGACAAGGTGAAATCTCGGATCCACTTCCCAGGGACGTTCGCTTTGAAGTAACAGAAAAAGGTCTCGATTTTCTCGGCTATAAGACACTGCGAAATCTTTTGGGCAGCTTGGGAAAGAGCGTTTCAGGACGTCACGATACCGTTTACCTGGCAACGGGCGTCGAGGCCGCAGCAGCAAGTAAGCGGTATGAGTTTGGCGACACCATTAACCTCGACGTTAACTCAACTTTACTCTCGGCGATTCAACGCGAAGGCCTGGCAGTACCGTTGAACCTCGAGTACGAGGATCTGTATGTGCACCAATGCGACTTTCAGTCGTCCTGCGCTACGGTTGTGATGCTCGATTGCTCTCACTCAATGATCCTTTACGGAGAAGATCGATTTACACCCGCCAAAAAAGTCGCTCTCGCAATGGCCCACCTGATCCGCACACAGTACCCGGGTGACTCCTTAAAGGTAGTTCTATTTCACGACACGGCTGAAGAGCTTCCCATGAGTAAGTTGGCTATAACGCAGGTTGGGCCATATCATACAAACACTGCTGAAGGCTTGCGCCTTTCGCGGCGGTTGCTTCAAGCGCAACGAAAGGAAATGAAGCAAATTGTGATGGTAACGGATGGCAAGCCAACTGCCTGCTTTATTCCCGAAACGGCCCAAATAAGCGGATCTGGAGGAGAATCTAAACGCCGCCTTTACAAGAATTCCATGGGTGGCGATCCTTTTGTGATGGCCGAGACATTCAAAGAGGTCCAAGCATGTCGTAAAGCCGGTATAATGATAAACACTTTTATGTTGGCCAGTGATTATTACCTGGTCGACTTTGTAAAACAGATGTCTGCAATGACGAATGGCAAAGCCTACTTTGCCAATCCTGGCAACTTGTCGCAGTTTGTTTTAGTGGATTTTCTCCGTCGCCGTACTCGGCGAGTTAGATAGCGCATTGGAAGTTTCCAATTGCTTTTGATCCAGAATCTCCGGCAAACTAGCTTATCTGTTCTTCGCGTGACTTCTTCCTTGGTTATCTGGCGGCGGCCTTAGCAATAGCACCATCTGGCAACCGGCAATTAGAAATTCGAGTCTCCCCGACGTCACTCCCTTGGCAAAGCGTAGTAGGTTAATGGCGTCAAGTCTCCCCAAACGAAGAAGCCCCAGCGCGTTTCGCGTGTTCCTTCCCTATTTGATCCTCGCGTTGGGTCTGTCTTTCACCTTTCTCGTCTCTTTCTACTTTTCCAAACTCTCAACCGCCCAGGATCTCAGCCGATTCGAGAATTCCACGCAGGAAATCAATGAGCGTATTGCTGCCAGAATTCAAACCTCGATTGCGTTGCTGCGGGCTGGTACCGGACTTTATGCCGCGAGCGACGAAGTTGACCCTCCTGAGTTTGAGAGATTCGTCCAGCAAATTGAATTAGAGAAGAACTATCCCGGTATCCAGGGAATCGGCTTTTCGCTTCGTCTGCGTCCAGATGAAAAAGCAAGCTTGATCGCAAAGATGAAGAGCGAAGGAGTCAGCGACTTCAAGATTTGGCCCGAGTACCAACGCGACGAGTACCACACAATCATCTATCTCCAGCCGATGAACAACCGCAATCACATTGCTATCGGCTACGACATGTTCACTGAACCTGTCAGGAGACAGGCGATGGAATCGGCGAGAGATACTGGTACGGCAACCGCATCAGGAAAAGTGAAACTTGTTCAAGAACCTGAAAATCAAGTTCAGTCAGGCTTTCTTATCTACGCCCCTGTTTATAAGAACGGTGCCGATGTTTCTACGGTAGAGGCTCGTCGGCAAGCGCTCCTGGGTTTTGTTTATAGTCCGTTCAGAACAGACGATTTTCTCGAGCCGATCTTTACCGCCAAGAATTTTGATGTTGGCTTCAAACTCTATGACGGCGCTGAGATGAAGACGGAAAATCTGCTGCATGATTCTCAAGCAGAGTCAACGCAAACCCACTTCACACAGGAAGCGAAGATAGAATTTGGCGGTCGTGTTTGGACTTTGCTCTACAGGCCCAAACCGTCGTTCGATCTGGCATCGAGTCGCGGATTCTTGCCTTATACCTTTGCCGCCGGCTTACTGCTCAGTTGGCTGTTTTTTGCTGTTACCCGCGCTGAAGTTCACGCTCGTGCCCGCACTGAACGCACCGCAATGGACCTGGCAGAATCTGAAGCTACTACCAGAAAGACACTCAGTGAGCGCGAACAGGCTGAAGAGGCATTACGGGAAAGTGAAGAGCATTATCGCGAGCTCATTGAAAACGCGAACGACATTATTTATATGCTCGACTTTGACGGGCGCATTACCTCAATCAACAACGCTGCGGAAATGATTCTCGGGTATTCGCAGGAAGAACTGTTGCAAATGAACATAACAGAACTTCTGGCATCGGATTCGATTGTTGTTGGAGAACAAATGCTTACGTCAGGTCACCAGCGGACCAATTTAGAAGTGGAAGTCATCACCAAGGGTAACCGCGTTCTTACTCTTGAAACGAGCAACAAACTTTTCACCCGGGGCCTGCAGCCAGTTGGTGTTCAGGGAATTGCCCGTGACATCAGCACACGGCGTCGAGCGGAGGAAGCATTACGCGAGGCTGACCAGCGAGCGCTTTCGGAATATGAAAGACTGCTGGAAAGGATTTCCGGATTGGCTCAAGCTCTCGGAACAGCCCGCGAACTAAATGTGATCTTTCGTGGACTGCGTGAGTTTACGAATGCTTCGGTGCCCTGTGACGGTTTCTTCGTGTCTCTCTACGACCCAATCCAAGATATCAGAACAGCATGTTATGCCTGGGGTGACGGCGAGGAGTTAGATGTTTCAGACTTACCGCCGATGCCAGTTACTTCTTCTGGACCAAATAGTCGGGCTATCCGCACCGGACAAGCCATCATCACCAACGACTATATGGAAGCTGCTCGCGGTCGACCGACCATCATCGTCGGACCTGACAATGGACTGCGACCTCAGTCTTCGATTGCAGTGCCGATGGCAGTGATGGGTCGCATCATCGGCACCATTGAAGTTCAGAGCTATGAGGCCGACACTTACAAGCATGAACATCAGACGGCTATGAGCATGGCTGCTAACTTAACTGCTGTCGCGATCGAAAACGTACGTTTGTTGCGGAGGGAAAGCAGCGCCAGGGAAGCGGCCGAAGAATCCAATCGATTAAAGGATGAATTCCTGGCAACGGTTTCCCATGAACTTCGAACACCTTTGACCGCCATTCTTGGTTGGTCGCGGTTGCTGGATTCTGAGGAGCTTGACGAGACTATTTCCAAGCAGGCCGTAGAAACGATCTGGCGTAACGCCAAAGCACAGTCACAAATCATCGACGACATCCTGGATGTATCCCGAATCATTACCGGCAATCTCTATCTCGATTTACAGCCCGTAGAGCTGGCGCCTGTGATCGAAAACGCGATTAATGTTGTTAGGCAGACTGCCGATGCAAAAAGCATTCGGATTGAAACGCATTTGGACACTACGCCGGCTGTCGTTTCCGGGGATTCGAACCGTTTACAGCAGGTTATTTGGAATTTGCTTTCCAACGCCGTGAAGTTCACAAATAGCAGAGGGAAAGTGACGGTAACGATGCAACAGGAGAAGGGAGGAGTTGAAGTAAAAGTCACCGATTCAGGCCAGGGAATAACCCGCGACTTTCTGCCTTATGTCTTTGATCGTTTTCGGCAGGCAGATAGCAGTACAACTCGACAGCATGGTGGTCTCGGCCTGGGTCTCGCAATTGCGCGACATCTGATAGAGATTCATGGTGGTTCTATCAAAGCGGAAAGTGAGGGAAAAGGGCGTGGTAGTTCGTTTACGATCACGTTGCCATTGCTTGATTCAAAGATCCATGGCACGACCGGAGAGCTGGAGAAGCGTGCAGCGCTGAGCTCCGGACAAAACCTCGCTGGAGTTCATGTTCTAGTGGTTGATGATGACGAAGATACGTTGGAACTCATGACAACCGCGTTAACCAGCAGAAAAGCCAATGTCACGGCGGTGTGTACTGCAGGAGAAGCGATAGAAGCAATCAAAGGTCATCGCCCGGATGTTTTGGTGTCCGACATCGCGATGCCGGAAGAAGACGGTTACGGTCTAATCAAGAGAGTGCGTTCGCTCGATGTTGACGGACAGTCGTCGATCCCCGCAGTGGCA
>JBKPQV010000607.1:0-6755 GCA_046734235.1 Acidobacteriota bacterium | reverse complement strand
GTGAAAGTTCTAATAACCACCAACATGTATGGCAGGGCGCCGTTCCTCGTTTGGCTCCGCCTGTCTTAGCACTTCGCGTGTTACGGGTGCAGTGTCACCCCTTCCAAAAGCGACGTAATCAAAAAGGTAGGCCACGGGATTTTTTGAGCCCCAGTGAAAATAAGCGTGAGGAAGTTTCCCCGTTCGGTTGCGAAGAAAAAGTAGAAAAGCAGCAATCGCGTTAGGTACGGCAGAACTTTGCGCGCGCAAGACTCGGTAGCCCCCCACCTCTTTGCCCTCGACCTTCATCACATCGGCAAAGTCCGAAGCGTCGCATACTTCTATTTCGAGAAAGAGGATAGGGTCTCGAAGAGAGAGATTGTGAGCTTCGCGGTTCTCTGAGATTTCTTGTCGATACTCTTCAGGGTCACTCTCCGCGGGCGGATTGGTGATGATGCGAAGCGTGCCTTGACTCGCAGCCTCGTCCAGGAATCGTTGCGCAGTCGGGTCTATTTCAACACTCTTCACTCGCAGTTCAGTTGTGCGGGAAATCCGTGAGAGAAGCGAGACTAGAATGATTAAGGCTATGAAGAAACCTGCTATTTTTATACCGTCTGGTCGCTCGATGACATTTACTACAGTTGTATAAACAAACACGAGTGCGATGAATCCGGAAGCAGCGGCCCACGCTCTTTCCTTGCGACGCCACGCCGAAACAGTTACCGCTACTGCCGCAGAACTCATTAAGACCAAAACACCCGTCGCATAAGCGCCGCCCTGCGCATTCACATCGGCTTTGAAGATGACGGTAATAGAGAACGCGATGATTGTGAAAACTATGACCAGCGGTCGCATTGCGCGCGTCCAATCGGGCGCCATCCCGTAACGGGGCAAATAACGCGGAACGATGTTAAGCAATCCAGCCATCGCCGATGCGCCCGCAAACCAAAGAATGAGGATTGTGCTTACGTCATAAACGCTGCCAAATATGCTACCAAGCGATTCATGGGCCAAATAAGCGAGGGCGCGGCCGGAGGCTTCGCCAGCGGGGAGGTTACCCTGGGCGGGCCGAAACTTCTCGGCAGGGATGAGCAGCGTCGTTACAAAGCTGCTGGCGACGAGCATCACACTCATAATGAGCGCCGCAACTACCAAAAGCTTTTTCGTATTGCGTATACGTCCGTAAGGTTTTTCCTCCGTATCAGTGGCATCACCGTTGACGAGCGGCATTACGGCAACCCCAGTCTCAAATCCCGAGAGCCCCAACGCAAGTTTCGGAAAGACTATGAGACTGACAAGTACGATCCATTCCCAACTGCCTCCCACTCGTGGGTGACTAATCAGTGCTCTCTGCCAATTTGAAATCACAGATGGGTGCTGAGCCACGTGGTACAAACCAACAGAAACTACAACCAGGTTCAGCAGGAGGTACCCGATCACAAGCACAACTGCGATCCCTATTGCCTCTTTAAAGCCTTTGATAAAGACACCCGAAAGAAAAGCAACGAGCAACAGGGTAAGCGCGATGTTCACCGGAGTCGCACTGAACGAACGAAGCAGATCATGCATGACCGGATTTTCGACAATGTGCGCTGTTGCATCCGCCGCCGAAAGGGTAATAGTGATAATGAAATCCGTGGCGACGAAGCCGAGAAGAATGAGAATGAAGAGCTTACCTTTCCACCACGACAAGAGTGCTGCAAGCATTGAGATGGATCCCTCGCCATGTGGACTTTCTCTAGCGACTCGCCGATAAATCGGGAGTGCGCCGAACAGCGTCAAGAGCACTAGAATTACTGTCGCTACGGGAGCCAACGCGCCCGCCGCGAGAAAGGCAATGCCTGGCTGGTAGCCGAGCGTTGAAAAATAATCAACGCCCGTCAAGCACATTACTTTATACCAAGGATGTTGGCGGTGATGTTCCTTCTCGCGCTCAAAAGGTCCTTCGATCTCTTTGACATAGCCTTCCAGCAGCCAACGTTTAAATGCTCCCTTCGGTTGGCGGGGTCGCGGGAGTAGAGACGACTGGGCATGTACCACCATAGGCGTTTCCCTTTGGTAAACTAGAACGAATTGGGAGCTTTCGATTTGTATCGATATCTTACTTTAAAACTACCATTTGATACCGATGTCTTTTGGTTTCATTGTAGAAAAGCGAAAGCGGCAAGATTCGTGAACCTTGCCGCTATCATTCTCACAATCGTTTAAGATCGTGAATTCGTGATCACCGTCCTCACCCCGGCAATCACTGGCGAGCTACACTTAGCAGCTCAGCCGATTGGAGGCGCACCGGCTGCACTACTGCGCTCTCTTAGCTTCTGATTTACCACTACTTTTTGCAGCACCTGTGACGAACGTACCCATCAGCCCGGCGTTCTCGTCTTGGAATCTCCAAGCGAAACGGCCGTTAGTCCTCCGCGCGCGGCCATCCTCGACAAAGGTTGCCACAACGTTGTCATCGTCAATCGAGCCGGTTACATGAATTGGCGTTCTGCTACGTGCTGGCAGCGGTCGTCCATTTTCAGAGACCTTTTCACCTGTGGCCGTGAAGTCCTTTCCATTCTGCTCAATCTTCAGGCGAAAACCAATCTGCATATCCTGAAACGATCTGTAGGCTGTTTGGTCCACGGTGTTGATTACGTGCCATTCGCCGGTCAGATCCTGCACCTCGCGTTTTGGAAATGCGGCGCGCCGATTCGCAGCGACTAGCGGTGCTAAAGTTTGGCTCGCTTCACTTTGTTGCTGCGCACCAGGAGTCGTTTGAGACTTGCTTGGAGTTTGTTCGGCCGGTTGTCGAGTCTTAGGAGCTGACGCTTGATTGCTGTCAGGAGTTATTGCTTGCGGATCTGTGGATGGTTGCTCCGCTGCGGTCGAAGGTACAGACGCCAACTCGCGATGTTCTCTCAGCTTCGGTATCAAAATGATCGCCGCCGCTGCGATTACGAGAAGCAACACGAAAGCAGCGATCGGCATTCTCCTCAAAAACTCTGCTCTTCCTAGGCGTGCTCCGTGACTCTGCGGTAACAAAAATTCTCCAGCATTAATGTTCTCGGGTTCGGCGCGGCCGGCCAGCAGTTTGGGAATGGATTCCGCTTCAACGAACCGTGTCTCAGATTGAATGATGCTCTCGGCAGGAATTTCATTCCTGACAACTGCCGGTCCGGCTAATGCCTCTTCCACTTCAGGCAACACGATCGGCTTTACTTCAATGGTCGGGGTGTCTTGGAGATCGCTCGGATCGACTTCGTCCACCTCGGAGAGTGGGACTACTTGGTGAGGGTTTGCGTTCCAATCAATTGCTGGTCCGGCCACATGATCCGTTTCGTCTGCTGCTTCGATACCAAAGAACGATTGCAAAACCCTGCGCTCATTCGGCCCGATGGAGCCCGGACGAGGGTCCGAAGTTAATGGCTTAAAGCTGAGCTGTACATCGCGTAAGGAAATAGCGGCGTTGATCGCCTGAAAACCGCTAAGCATCCCGAGCGTCGCATCGACTAGTTTGCCTTTACTGAAGCGGAGCGTGCCGAGGCTTCGCGACGAAATGATCTCGAGCTCTCCGCTTTCCAGGTTCGAGGCAATACTTTGAATGACGCGTAAGATTCCCTGCTCATTATTTGAGTGAGACATAGTTATTCCTCTTTTGCCATTTGCCTTCCGACCCACAGGTAGGTGCATCTTTGGTTGAAATAGTTGCTTCGATAGCAAGGCATTGCTCAAAACGAAGAAGTACTCTTGAATCATCCTCCACGAGCTCTCACCGCGGTAAAGGGGTTAAACATTGAAGAAAGGTTCGCATAGCTTGTCACGCAAATCACTGCGCTCGCGTGTTTCTCCGCTCTCCAAGTCATGAACGACGTCGAGCGCTGGTTACGCAGCGTGGAAATGCACAACTCTTTAATATCACGAACAAGTCTCCTATTCCTGCCGTTTCTACTCGCAACTCGACTCATTTCCCTCAAGAAACCGCCCAGCGATGCTTGACCAAGCCAGCGTTTATGCTTGATTTCCACTGGTCGTCCTCCGATACCACCCAAGAAAGCGTCTTAGCTAAGCTCGAACGTGAGATCGCGGCGAGGTGGGCTTTCAGTTGTTTCTTATTGTGTAGGTGATGATCTAAGGGTGGGGTAGTTCATGAAGTAAAGCGGCCCATCATTGACAAGTTTCGAGATCGTCGAACCGGCATCCCACTCGAGATTATAAAGCGGGCACGTGAGAAAGGTTTGAGTGTTTAAGGGCCAATACAATGTTTCTCGAAAAGCATGTTTTCTTCCGCGCTATTTCACACGAGATCCTGCCGTTGATTTCCTGAACAAACACTAATCTGGTGTTTGTTCAGTTACGCGTAGCGGCGAGCACAACTGTTGCGGCACGAAGGCCCTTTGAACTGGCGACAATTCTAATCGGCCCCGCGCGACGATTTGATTTCACAATCAACAAACATCTTCCCTGCCACGCTTTTCTTCGTGGCTGCTGATAACTCTCAATACTAACCGGATTAGCATTAGCTACTGCGACAATACTTCCTTCACCTGAAACTGAGAAATCGATCTGGTTCTCAGCCGTGGGATTAAATCTGCCGCGTTCGTCCAATAACTCTACATTGATGTAACTCAGGTCCTGACCATTCGCGACTATCCTGCTTCGATCAGGCGTTAGCTTGATGTGAGTCGGTAAACCAGCTGTTGCCAAATCCGCTTCCGATCCGCGCTTCCCTTCGATGTAGCCGAGAGCTTTAAGGACACCTGGCTCGTAAGGTACGGTCCAGGTGGCGAAATAAGCTGTCGAACGATTAGTCGGCTTTCGACCCAACGATTTCCCGTTCAGATATAACTCCACCTCTTCACATGACGAATACACAGTGATCTCGAGAGCTTTCTTCTCCTCTCCGGTCCAATTCCAACTAGCCACAACGTCATTCCAATGCCACTTGGACCAGGGCTGCCGTTTGGAATTCGGTTCAAACGATGGTTTCAGAGGTTTTACAAAGATCGAAATCTGGTTCGCCTTCCACAGTGCATCTCGATAAAACGATTGCGGACGTTTCCAGCCACAGATATCGATGTCACCACAATACGCAAGATTCCACGGATAGAAATTGTGCTCCTGCCAGTAACCACGCCAACCAATACTTGCTTCACCGAGATAATCAAAAGCTGTCCAAACAAAATCGCCTATCACATAAGTATGATCGATCACATTCATCCACGCGTCGAAGGCCTCGAGTGGATACGACTCGGTGCCCACCATGATCCGATTTGGAACGCGATTGTGATCAAATTCGTAAAGACTCTGCTTTTGCCGGTCACCGTTGGCCGCATAGTTATAACCAGCCACGTCCAGCGCCTTAAAGTAGGGATCTTGTTCGGGACGTAAATCATTTACGGCTGAAGTAACTGGCCTGGTTGGTTCCTCGTGCCGAACAAAGTCTGCGAGCTCCTGGGCCAGCTTTATTACCTCAGGTTTAGTTCTGCCTGGAATTTCGTTGCCGATGCTCCACATGATTACCGACGGGTGATTTCGATCGCGCTGTAACATGCTCTCCACGTCACGTTTCCACCATTCATCGAAAAAAAGATGGTAGTCATGCGGATTCTTGCCTTCCCTCCACATGTCAAACGCTTCATCAATCACCATCATTCCCAATCGATCGCAGGCTTCAAGGAATGCCGGCGATGGCGGATTATGTGCAAGTCTTAGTGCGTTGTAGCCACTCGCTTTTAGCAACTCAACCCGCCTCTCTTCTGCACGATCAAAAGCACGCGCGCCTAATGGTCCATTATCGTGATGAAGACAACCACCTTTCAGCTTCAAAGGCTGCCCGTTTAAGAGAAAACCCCTCGCAACATCGAAGTTGATTTTACGGATCCCAAAATTGTTCACATTCACATCGACGAGGTCGCCGTTCAAATAAAGAGCAGACTCGGCCCGATAAAGAGTAGGCGAATCAGGTGACCAAAGTGAGGGTTTCTGAATTTTCGCTTCCTCTTCAAACTCAACAGAATCGTGCGGGCTAGCCGTTCGCTGTGATTGAAGGGTTCCGACTATTTGTCCTTCACGATTGAATAACTTTGTCACCAACAATAGTTGATGTTCCTTAACACTTTCATTGAGCACACGAGTTTTTAACGCGATTGTTGCCGAAGTTTCAGTGACTACGGGAGTGGTGATGAAAGTTCCCCATTTGGCAATGTGTGTTGGTTCGAGTACCGACAACCAAACGTGGCGATAGATCCCTGACCCTGAATACCAGCGGCTATTCTCACCTTCATTCCTGACTTTTACAGCAAGCACATTAGCAGCGTTGACCTTCACTTTGTCTGTGATGTCAAACCAGAAACTTGTGTAACCGTAGGGATGATTTCCAACCCATTGCCCGTTCACCCAAATCTCGGCGTTCATGTAAACGCCATCAAACTGGATCACGATGCGCTTGTCTCTCTGTTCCGAATTGAGGTTGAAAGATTTTCGATACCAGCCTGTTCCACCGACTGTGAAACCCCCATTGACCTGGCTGATTGCGTCGGGAGTAAAAGGCGAATTTGAGCCGGCCAGATCTTCGATACTCCAATCGTGCGGGAGATCAAGATTGCGCCACTTCGAGTCGTCGAAGTCTGAAGCTTCCGCCCCTTGTGCTCCGCCAAGATGAAAGCGCCAATCGAAGTCGAATAAGGTAGTGCGGCTTTGAGCCAAAGCCGAGGTGTGGATACAAACCAGGAGTATCGAAACGCTAAGGAGTTTAGTCAGCATTGTCAGATCCGCAACCGAATACGTCCTCA
>JBKPQV010000606.1:0-7928 GCA_046734235.1 Acidobacteriota bacterium | reverse complement strand
AGCCACCCTTCCCTACTTGTTCAATTCAAGGATCACCCTGTAAAAATTGACAGTGTGTTTTCCTAACCACCCACGTATACTTTCGTAATCTCTATCTAGACGATTTCTCCCCCGATTTCCTATCCCAAAGGTGAGGGCTTGTGTCCGTAGCTTCGGGGAAAACTCGCTGGGCGGTAATCCTCGCTGGCGGCGATGGCCTTAGACTGCGGTCGCTCACAAAATTGATCTGCGGCGACGATCGGCCCAAGCAGTTTTGCGCCTTTCAAGGGTCAACAACACTTCTCGAACAAACTCGACAACGCATCTCTTTATCCGTACCAAACAGACACACGCTCACAGTCGTTACCCAAGCTCACGAACAATTCTAGAAGCCACTTTTCAAGAAGCCATTAAAGAATCGACTCCTAATTCAGCCAGAAAATAAAGGAACAACTCCCGCAATTCTCCTGAGCGCCCTAAAGATCGCGGAACTTAGTCCGAACGCGACGGTGGCCTTCTTTCCCTCAGACCATTACTTCTCCAATGAGTCTCATTTCATGGCCCAGGTCGAAAACGCCTTCGCCGAGACTCTTTCCATAACCGACACAATAACGTTGCTTGGCATTAAGCCTGATAAACCTGAGATTGCTTACGGATGGATTGAGCCTGATGGTGCGCTTGAACAAACGGATGGCTTCCTCGCACGGGTCAGAAGGTTTTGGGAAAAACCGACTTACAGCACAGCACGGAGACTAATGCTGCGTGGTTGTTTGTGGAATAGCTTTGTAATGGTTGGGAACGTAAAGGCCTTCCTCAAAATCATTGAGCGAACGCTTCCCGAAATTTACGGATTGTTCCAGGAAGTTGCTTCAACATTTGGGACTTCTGACGAAGCGACTACTTTGAATCATGCCTACTCGTCGATTCCTCGATCTAACTTTTCGAGGCAAGTTCTGGCCCAACGTCCCAACGATCTATTTGTTATGCAAACGCCCGCAGTCGGATGGTGTGACCTGGGTGAGCCTAAACGTGCGGTGCAAGCACTTAAGCTTAATAGCTCGATAAGTATTCAGAAGGAGGGTAACATGAGTGCTACTGTGAAGAGAGAACGCCATTTGTCATCCCATGGGCCAGCAAGCGCTGGTACGAGTTTTCCTTTGGGTGCAACTGTGCTTCCGGAAGGAGTAAATTTTAGTGTGTTCTCAAAACACGCTACCGAGATCGATTTGCTTCTCTTCAACAACGTCGATGACTCTCAACCAGTCAGCACGATCAAACTCGATCCGGTCACTAATCACACGTCTCACTACTGGCATGTCCTTGTGCCAGGTCTGAAGGCCGGTCAGATTTACGGCTATCGCGTAAAAGGACCATTCGAACCAGAACGAGGACTGCGTTTCGATGCAGAGAAAGTGCTCCTCGATCCTTACGGACGCGAAGTGCTTGTGCCAAAAACTTATACGCGCGAAGCCGCCTCGACAGAGGGCGACAACGCTTCTGCTGCTATGAAGAGCGTTGTGATTGATACCAGGCAGTACGACTGGGAAGGCGATACGCAACTAAGAACTCCATCATCACGCACAATCATTTACGAGATGCACGTGCGTGGCTTCACAAATCATTCCAGTTCAGGTGTAAGTGATAACAAGCGCGGCACCTATGCCGGTCTGATCGAGAAGATCCCCTATCTAAAAGATCTTGGAATAACTGCTGTCGAGCTATTACCGGTGTCGCAGTTTGACGTTCAGGATGTGCCGCTAGGGCTCGTAAATTACTGGGGGTACCAGACTGTAGGTTACTTTGCGCCGCACCGCGCCTACAGTTCGCGTCAAGAGCCAACGGGACCAGTAGACGAATTTCGCGACATGGTGAAGGCGCTGCACAAGGCAAACATTGAAGTGATCCTGGATGTCGTCTTCAACCATACATCCGAAGGTGATGCGTCTGGTCCAACTTTCTGTTTTCGAGGGTTTGATAATCCAACCTATTACATTATGTTTGGAGACAAGTTCGAGTATGCGAACTACTCCGGTTGTGGAAACAGTGTAAATGCCAACAACCCGATCGTACGGCGTTTGATTCTCGACTGTCTTCGTTACTGGGTCCAGGAAATGCACGTCGACGGATTTCGGTTTGACCTGGCATCGATCCTGGCGCGTGACTCAAATGGCCAGCCAATGCCTAACCCACCTGTGCTCTGGGATATTGAGTCGGATCCGGTCCTGGCAGGAACGAAGTTAATCGCCGAGGCATGGGATGCAGCGGGGTTGTATCAAGTCGGCAATTTCATTGGGGACCATTGGAAAGAGTGGAATGGAGTCTTTCGTGACGACGTTCGCAGCTTCATGCGTGGCGAGGAGAATTACGTTAAGCGTTTTGCTCAGCGTTTGATTGGCAGCCCTGACATCTATGGACATGAAGAGCGTGAGGCCGAACAGAGCATTAACTTCGTAACTTGCCACGATGGATTCTCGCTGAACGATCTCGTCTCATACGACAGTAAACACAACGAAGCAAACCTTGAAGCGAATCGGGATGGCACCAACGACAATCGTAGTTGGAACTGTGGCGTTGAAGGTCCGACCGATGATCCAGCTGTTGAGAATCTTCGTAACCGCCAGGTTAAGAACTTTCTGACGATCAATGTGTTGTCACTAGGCCTGCCAATGCTCTTAATGGGCGACGAAATGCGCCGAACGCAGAAAGGTAATAACAATGCCTACTGTTTTGATAACGAGGACAACTGGCTCGATTGGGGTCTGCTTGAGAAACATGGAGACGTTCACAGGTTTCTGACTTTGTTGAATGCCGGTCGGCCGCGACGAGAGGATGAGGTGGACCAGCGGGCGCTAACACTCAACCAATTGCTGATGCAGGCCAACAAATCCTGGCACGGAGTCAAAGTCAATGAACCTGACTGGCAAGGCTGGTCACACACACTTGCCTTGTCTGCGGAACTGAAGAAGGAGAAATTGCTTTTTCATCTGATTATAAACGCGTACTGGGATGCGCTTGATTTTGAGTTGCCACCAGCAAATGGAAGTAAAAATCCCTGGAAGCGCTGGATCGACACTGGACTTGATTCGCCAAACGACATCGTGCCGTGGGAGAAGACGACCCCGATATCCGGACTCAACTATCGAGCCGAAGCGCGATCTGTCGTGGCGCTGTGTTCGAAGTTAAGTCGAAAGCCAAGTTAAAAGTAGGGAAGCCTCGTAGATCTCAGATCTCAAATCTCAGATCTCAAATCTGAAATCTCACAGCAAATAGAAAATCTCACAGCAGATAGAAATCTCGAAAACTGCTCAGAGAAAACTGTGAGAGCTAGGATTTGAGATCTGAGATCTGAGATCTGAGATCCTAGTGCAAGTCCAGCAAACCTTAAGGCGCGCTACCTTTTGCAGTCTTAGCTTTCGCAGTCTTTGTTTTGCTCTTCGTTCGAGTTGATGTGCCGAACGCCTGCTGTTGGATCACGTCATCAATGATCTCTTCCTTTTTCACCTTCAACAGGTCGGCAGCGGTTATGCGATTGAAGAACGCCTGCAATGCAGCGATGCACCCGGTCCACCCAGTCTGATGGCTTGCCCCAAGGCCAGCTCCGTTGTCTCCATGAAAATACTCATAGAAAAGGACCAAGTCGCGCCAATGCGGATCCTCCTGAAATTTCTTCGTCCCTCCGTACACAGGCCGGCGTCCATCCGCGTCTCTCAAGAACATACTGGACAGTCGTCGAGTGAGTTCTTTCGCTACCTCGAATAGTGTCATCTGGTTGCCGGAACCTGTAGGACACTCGACCGTGAGTTCATCTCCGTAAAAGCCGTAGAGGTTTAGTAATCCTCGGACGATCAGTGCATTAACTGGCATCCAGATTGGACCGCGCCAGTTTGAGTTTCCCCCAAACATTCCTGTATCTGACTCCGCTGGTAGATAAGAGACATCGTAGTGTTGGCCGGCAAAATCGAAGCAGAACGGATGGTCCAGGTGGTACCGCGAGAGTGACCGTATTCCGTATGGACTGAGGAATTCATTCTCGTCGAGAAGATATCCCAGGACCTTTACTAGACGATCTTTCGAAAGCGGTGACAAAAGTCGACGACCACCATGGCCAATAAAGCCTTCTGCTGTTGGTGATATTTGTGCGAGCACTTCCGGGTAACGTTCGCGAAACAGTTGGACCAGCTCAGCAAGCTTTGGAAGTTTGTCGATATACTCCGGTTCGAAGATCGTTGCAGCGCACAGCGGCAGAAGCCCGACCATCGAACGAATTTTCAGTCGACCACCCGTGCCGTCAGGTAAGCGTAGAACGTCATAGAAAAATCCATCTTGTTCATCCCACATTTCGTCCGGAAAATCTCCGATGCGATTCATTGAATACACAATCCATACGAAATGCTGCAGGAAGTTGAAGGCAAACTCTTCGTATTCTTCCGGGTTGTTATCGGCGAGTATGAGAGACATCTCGAGCATGTTCTGGCAGAAAAACGCCATCCATGCTGTTCCATCCGCTTGTTCGAGAGAGCCTCCGGTGGGAAGTGGTGCACTCCGATCGAAGACTCCGATATTGTCGAGACCGAGGAACCCGCCAGAAAAAACGTTGTTGCCATCAGGGTCCTTGCGGTTTAGCCACCAGTTGAAGTTCAGCGTGAGTCCACGGAAAGAGCGCTCGAGAAACTTGATGTCTTCCCGCCCCAGTGCTCGTTCCACTTTGTAAATGTAAAGCGTCGCCCACGCGTGAACCGGAGGATTAACGTCGCTAAAATTCCATTCATAAGCTGGGATTTGTCCGTTTGGATGGCAGTAGAGGCTTCGCAACATCAACAGGAGTTGGTCCTTGGCGAAGTCAAGGTCGACCTGTGCGAGCGAGATTGTATGAAAGGCCAAATCCCACGCGGCATACCATGGATACTCCCACTTGTCTGGCATTGAGATAACGTCGCCATTGAACATGTGGAACCACTCGGCATTTCGAATATTCCGCTTCATGTCGCCGAGTAGTGGATGGGAATCGTGTTCCTTGAGCCAGAGGTCAACGTCAAAATAGTAGAACTGCTTGGTCCAAAGCATTCCGGCAAGCGCCTGCCGATGTACTAAGCGCTCATCTTCAGTTAGCGAAGGAGGCGTGATTCGATCGTAAAACTGATCGGCTTCGGCAATTCTCGCAGCGAAAGACTTCTCAAAGGCTGGCCCAAACGCTTTGGCAGGATTATGGTCAGAGAGCCGCAGTCGCACGATCGATGAGCCACCGGCGGGTACATCAATGATGTAATGAGCTGCTGCTTTAGTCCCGGTCTTATCAGGATTGATCGCTTCCGAATCTTGCGCAATTACGTATCTATGAAACGCGTCCTTTACAAAGGGTGAAGTATTCGGCTGGTTCGCAAGTCGTTGGTAGTTAGTCTCATTTTCAGTGAAGAGAAGCTCAGGTGCTCCTTCACAGTTGAGCCAGTAGTCACCTAATTCTGAATGTGAAGCCTGGATTTTTCCGCCAGACTCACGCAGAACTGGCTTTGGTTTTGGATGAGTCCACGACCAGGTGTTTCTGAACCAAAGCGTTGGGAGTAAATGAAGTCGGGCTGCCTCGGGGCCGCGATTGCAAACCGTTACACGCACGAGGATGTCATTAGGACTTTCCTTCGCGTACTCGACAAAGACGTCGAAATAACGGTCGTCATCAAAGATACCTGTATCGATGAGTTCATACTCGAACTCCTTGCGCGAACGCTTGCGATTGGTCTCGATCAGATCAACGTACGGATATTCCTGCTGCGGATACTTGTAGAGGTACTTCATGTAGCCGTGCGCAGGTGTTGAGTCGAGGTAGAAGTAATACTCCTTTACGTCTTCGCCGTGATTTCCTTCACTATTAGTAAGACCGAAGAGACGTTCCTTCAGGATCGGATCACGCTCGTTCCAGAGGGCAATCGCGAAGCAAAGTCGTTGCTTGTCATCTGAGATGCCACCGAGTCCGTCTTCGCCCCAACGGTACGTTCGTGAACGAGATTGGTCATGGCTGAAGTAATCCCAGGCGTTGCCGTCAGAGCTGTAGTCTTCACGAACCGTACCCCATTGCCTTTCGCTAAGGTATGGACCCCATTTTTTCCAGGGGATTCCTTTTTCGCGGGCTTCATTAAGTCGCTGCTGAGGAGCGGTATCAAAACGTGATATGTCGCCGAGTTCGCTTACTTCAGGTTCCAACATGATGACAACTCCAGATATGGAAATCTGTAAAACGGGATTGACCGGCGTGTTTGGACGTCGGGGTTGCGGTTAATAGATGGTCAAGAGGGGGGCTTTCCGGTGCGGAGCTTAGTGCCGTTGACAGTGCTTAACACCTGTCATTTTTGACAGGCTTCCCGACTTTGTTAGTGTGAGTTCGTGTAATTTCGTGGATCGCTCTTAAACCAGGACGATCCACGAAATCACACGAAACTACACGAACCGTTTTCGAAGCATCTCTTTCAATACAAAGGCACGGAGGTATCTCAGATCACAAATTTGAGATCTCAGAAATGGGAAGCGTTAATTTGAGATCGGAAGTTGCTTTACTGTGAGATCTAAGATTTGAGATCTGAGATTTCTTTGGCCCTATTGCCGCAACGAGCTCAGTACCAGGCCATCTTTCTTCAGTCGATCATGACACGCGAAGCAGTCCTGGGGACTGGGAGTTGCGGCGCGTTCGGTTTTGCTGTCCTTCACAAAGCGTTGGAAGCCCCAACCGCCGGTTGAAGCAAAGCGTTTTGTGTCCTTCACCATAACGTCAAGTTGGCGTCGAGGACCTTCTGCAAAGGCGCCATTATTCTCCGTGAGTTCGAGCCAGTCGAATGCGATCACGGAACCTTCCGGAAAATTGCGGGAGCGATAGCCTGTCATGGCCGCTTCGTTCGCGTAGATGTGTTGGAAGCCACCCAACGTCGCAAAGTTTTTGTGCGTTGGACCAACCATCGTGCTCTTGACGTGCGCCCAGGCACGATAGCCTTCAGGGTAGGCTACTTGTTCGGGAGTGCTTGTTTGTGACGCGAGAAGGATTAAGATGAAGAGTATGGTGCGCATGGCGGCTTCATATCGTTTTCTGGGTATCACTTTAACACAGAGGCATGGAAGGATCTCAGATTGCAAATTTCAGATCTCAAAAACAGCTTCTTCATGTCAAAAAAGAGCTGAGTTTGGGACTGCACAAGCCTGCCTTGTTCGTTTATGATTAGCCTCACTTTTCGGAGATCAACTCACGATGAATCTCTGCGTTCGTCCACTAATACTTTTGCTAGTGATTATTGTTGGCAACACTCTGCTTACCAATGCGCAGTCCGAAGCGCGAGGTGATTCAGTTAAAAAAGCGGCAAGTGGTGTAATCAATGGGAAGGTCACAATTAAAGGGAAGGGAGCGCCTGGTATTACCGTCGTTCTGATTGCCGATGGGGCCCGTGGCGATGACCCGCTACAACAAAGGGTAACAACGGATGAGGATGGCAACTATCAGATCTCGAATGTTGCTCCCGGCGGTTATAAGGTTCTTCCCACTGCTCCAACTTTTGTGCTTACCGGCGACACTAGCCTGTCTCAATATCGACGATTATTTGGTTCAAGTGGTAAGGCAGTGATAATCGCAGACCGTGAAATTGTTCAAAACGTTGACTTCGCGCTAACTCCTGGTGGCGTCGTCACGGGAAAAGTCACCGATTCCGAAGGACACCCACTCATTGAACAACAGGTCAACCTTTACCCGGTTATAGGGAAAGATCCGGCCTCACGAGACTATCAGTCCATGCCGAGAACATCTGCAACCGACGATCGAGGTATCTACAGAATCTTTGGTGTGCCGAAAGGTAGATACGTGGTTTCAGTGGGACGTGTTCAAGACGGGCTCTTCGACGGCGGTCCGAGAAATCAGAGTTACCGACAAACCTTTCATCCGGCGTCAACTGATGCTGCAAAAGCGACGATAGTAGAAG
>JBKPQV010000605.1:0-5898 GCA_046734235.1 Acidobacteriota bacterium | reverse complement strand
TCGCTTGATTGCTGCCGTCGCGATGCTGACGACCGTTGCAATTCTTTCCGTTTCAGCCCAACAGCCGAAGACCGGTGCAGCAGCGCCCCCTGCGGCTCAAACCAGCAACGTCGCCGTTCCGGACAGCAAGATGGCGATAATTTATTCGGATGGGTTTCTGGATCCAAAAGCCGGGATCGCCAGATTTAACACCTTGCTGACTAACTTAAACAACGAGTTTAAGCCAAGGCAGACAGAACTGCAGACCTTGCAAACAAAACTTCAAACGCTGGAGAAAGAAATCAACGATACGCAGTCTGTCGCTGATCCGAGAGCAATCGCGGCTAAGAGGGAACAGTTGTCTCAGATGAACACCGAGTTCAAGCGTAAGGGCGAAGATGCCGAGGCTGCTTATAACAAGCGCCGCCAGGAGATTTTTCTTCCGCTACAACAGGACATTGGGAAAGCTCTGGAAGTATTTGCCAAGGCCCGCGGAATCACTGTCATTGTTGATGGAAGTCAGGTGCCGGTGGTCTACGCGGCAGATAGCCTCGACATAACCAGAGCGTTCATTGCTGAGTTCAACGCCAAGAATCCGGCTACAGCATCAGTCACGAACCCATAACATTCGCCTGATAGCTGCACATCTGTGTAACGGAGGGGCCTCGGATCTAACCGGGGCCTTAATCACCAAACGATGAAGAAATATCAATACCTACTAGCTGCTCTATTTGGTCTGTTGTTTACTGGCGTTGTTCTCGCACAACGTCCTGCAACTGCCCAACCAACCCCTGCACAACGACCAGCAGCGACACAACCGACACCAACTACCAGCGCTCCAGCAGCGAGCACGAATGTAAATTTGCCCATTAGTAAAATGGCGGTGATTTACACAGATTTGTTTTTGGATCCCAAGAACGGTATCGCTAAGTTCAATACTGTGGTGACGAAACTTAACAGTGAGTTTCAAAAACTTAAGGATGAACTGACTCAAATGCAGACGAGGGCGCAAACACTGGAGAGCGAGATCAATAAGCTACAGAGTGCCCCGGCTGGAACACCAATCGATCAGACGTCGCTTCGGAATAAAACTGATCAGTTAGAGCAGCTCAAGAAAGACATACAACGTAAAGGTGAAGATGCTCAAGCTGGTTATAATAAGAGGCGCCAGGAACTCTTTTCGCCTCTACAAGACGAAATCGGCAAGGCTCTTGAAGCATTTGCCAAAGCTCGTAATATCAATGTGATTATCGACGGGGCGCAGGTGCCACTCCTTTATGCTGCTGAAGCTACGGATATCACCCGGGCTTTCATTACCGAATTCAATAGCAAGAATCCTGTAACCGCATCCACTACGCCTCCTCAATAATTAAGAGCAGAGGCTTCGGTAACCAAACGCGGCGATGCGGCCTAAATCGCTTCACCGCGTTTCTTATTTTGAGCCATGGAAACAGTTCTTGACGCACTAGCTATTCAAAAGCTCCTGCCGCATCGCTATCCCTTCCTACTTGTTGATCGCATCGTTGAATTGGTGCCTCGAGAACGCATCGTTGGCATTAAGCAGGTAAGCATCAACGAGTCGTTTTTCCAGGGACACTTTCCTGGTGCACCAGTGATGCCCGGTGTGCTGGTTATAGAGGCGCTTGCGCAGGTTGGCGCAATACTCGCACTTCGCGAAATAGAAGACCGCGATCAGAAACTGGTTCTGTTCACCGGGATCAAGGAAGCTCGATTTCGTCGGCCGGTTGTGCCCGGGGATACGCTCTTACTTGAAGTCACCGCCTTGCGCATTGGCTCGCGCGTGCAGCGGATGCATGGTGAAGCAAAAGTGGAAGGCCAGTTGGCTGCTGACGCTGAGATCATGAGTATTGTCGCTCCGAGAGAGTAAGCTTATTTCAGATTTCAGATTGTTGATTTCAGATTTATGAGTCACTGGCTCAAACGACAAAAGCTGGTTTTCGAGTTCCAAATCAATCTGAAATCTGAAATCTGCAATCTGAAATAACCGATGTCCACCGTGACTCGCCCCTCAAATATCCATCCCACGGCAGTAGTAAGTCCGAAGGCCCGCCTGGGCGAAGACTGCCTTATTGGTCCGTATTCGATTGTTGGAGATGATGTCGAGCTCGGTGATGGAGTCAGGCTTGAATCTCACTGCGTGGTCGACGGAAAGACTTCGATTGGAAGCGAGACACAAGTTTTTCCTTTTGTATCGATCGGGCTTGCTTCACAGGATTTGAAGTATCAGGGAGAACCTTCGGAGACCAGGATTGGAAAACGAAATAAGATTCGCGAATTTGTGACCATTCATCGAGGCACTGCGGGCGGCGGCATGTTGACGAAAGTGGGTGATGATTGTTTGATCATGGCCCAGGCACACATCGCTCATGATTGTCTGGTTGGCGATGGAGTAATCATGGCTAATGCTGCAACGCTTGCGGGTCACGTCGTGATCGGCGATCGAGCAAATATTGGTGCCTATTCCGGGGTTCATCAATTCTGTCGTGTTGGCAAAGAAGCTTATGTTGGTGGCTACTCTGTTGTCGTGAAAGATGCGTTACCTTTTGCCCTCACAGTCGGTAATCATGCGCGTTGCTATGGATTGAATATCACCGGAATGAAGCGACGCGGATATTCCCGCGAAACTATTGATGCCCTTCACCATGCATTTCACTTGTTGCTCTCCGCAAAACTAAATACTACCCAGGCCCTCGAACGTATCAACGAAGAGCTCACCGGTTCTGCCGAAGTTTCTGAACTGGTGAGTTTCATTCAGCAATCGGACCGCGGCGTTACCAAATGAAATTCGGATTGATTGCCGGCAATGGCAGGTTTCCCTTCCTTGTCGTGGAAGGCGCGAAGCGATCAGGTGCTCAAATGGCGGTTGCCGCAATCCGCGAAGAGACTGATCCAGAAATCGAAAAGATTGCCGATAGCGTAAAGTGGGTTGGCATTGGACAACTCGGTCGGATGATTCGCTTTTTCAAGGATGAGGGAGTCGAAAAAGCGATCATGGCGGGCCAGGTAAAGCACGTGCAGATCTTCAGTCGTGCCGTGCCTGACGCCCGGATGCTGAAGCTTCTTTTGAAACTTCCCCGACGTAATACCGATTCGTTAATAGGCGCAATCGCCTCCGAGTTACATGGCGAGGGCATTGAACTTGTCGACTCAACATATTTCCTTAAGGACCAGCTACCAAAGCCCGGCATCCTAACTCGTCGAGCACCAGACAAACACGAACAGGAAGATATCGATTACGGTCTTGAAATCGCGCGCGAGATTGCGCGGCTCGATCTGGGTCAAACGATCGTCGTGCGGGGAAAGGCCTGCGTTGCAATTGAAGCGATGGAGGGGACTGACGAGACGATTCGGCGAGCTGGCAGTCTGGTGAAGAAAAAGTTGACCGTGGTCAAACTTGCGAAACCAAATCAGGACATGCGTTTTGACGTTCCAGTAGTGGGCGTGCCCACGTTGAGGACAATGCTCGAATCAGGCGCAACTTGTTTATGCATCACAGCAGGCAAGACGTTGATGTTCGATCGCGATGAAATGATTCGTGTTGCGAATGAGAAGAAGATTGCGATCGTAGCAGTTTAGGAATGGGACCTATTAGACCTATAGGACCAATAATAGGTCCCATAGGTCCTATTCCTATTGCGCACCTTTAGTTTGCCGGTGGGAGTGCTTCAGCAGTTTGCACCGCTTTCGGGTCGAATGGTGTAGCGAGGTATTTTTTCGCTACTGCTTTTGCATTATCGTAATCAATGTCTGTCTGGAGTGCTTTCTGATATTCATAAACTGCTTTGTTGCGGTCGCCTTTAGCGTCGTATGCATTGCCACGTTTAATGTGAGCCCAAACCTCAATCCATGATGGCTTCAAGGTACCTAGTAGCGATGCGTCGAAGTTATCAAGTGCTTGTTGCCAGTTTCGTTGTTCTAGAAACAGCAATCCGAGATTGTAGTAGACCCAGGAGTTTGAGCGATCCAACTTGAGGGCGGCCTCAAATTGTTGTTGCGCCTCGGCATAAACCCCCTCTTTCATCTGCTCAATACCGCGTCGCGCGATGATCGAAACGCGCAATTCGTCCGACATACGAAGAATCTTGTTATTCGGATCGACTACCACCTCAATTGGCTGGCCGTTGGACTCAAAATCAAAATCCTCGCTGCGACCTTCAACGCGCACGATGGTTTGTTGATTGTCGCCCTCAGCACGAAGCAGCAACTCAACCGGCATGCGTAGCGTTTCGAGGTTTTGTTTTACAGTTCCCCGGGCGCGAAACTTTCCGGCACGGGTTCTAATGATTTGATAATCAACGGTGAATTCAGGTACCCCGGTTCCTTCCACCCATTGAGCAAAGAAGTACCGCAAGTTTTCCTGTGAAACCTTATTTGCCAGCTTTTCAAAATCGTCAATAGATGCGTTCTTGCCTCTGTAGGTGTCGAGGAAGGTGTAGAGCAGTTTATCGAAATTGTCTTTGCCAATTGTTTCGCGCAACATGCGAAACACCATCGAACCTTTGTAGAAAACGATCGATTGATAAGCGGCAGACTGATCGTCAAGTGAGCTGGGTGCGCGAGCAATTGAAGCAGTCTGCTCAAAAGTTAATGCCCGTTCCTGCTGCTCTCTCTGGGCCGCATCAAGACCACCAGCGCTCAGGGTTGATTCCCTGTAAGCGAAAGCGCTCCACTCTGCCAAACCCTGAGATATCCAGGCGTCGTCAAACGACTTTAGACCAACCGTTTGCCCCCACCATTGATAGGCAATTTCGCGTTCGAGTTTTTCTTCTGGTATTGGTCGAGTCGAATCAAACATCTTCGACGACAGATACACGATGCCTGGTCCAGAATAGCTATCCAAACTCTCGTCATCAATCTGAACTATGACCAACTTATTTCCAAATAGTGGCGCCCCATAACGCTTCGAATAAAACTCGAGTACTCTTCCGGTGATTTCCGCGAAAGCCTCGATTCGCTTCTCGCTGCCTGGCATCGCGTAAAGCTGTAGTTGGTATTTGCCGAAAGTCAGGTTCTTGTTTATGTACTGACCGGCTGCAAAGTTACCGATCAAAACAGGGTTGCGATGAACAAACCGGTAACGAACGGCACCTTCCTTGGGAGCTGGTTGAGCTACAACAGGATCGTCACTTGTCCCCGCTACCTGGAGGCCTGAGGGAACAATGAACGTGATATCAGACGTCGCCCGATCTGCCGCGTAGTCGTGAAATGGAAACCAGCGCGAGGCATACATCAGGTACGAACCTTCAGTACCGACATACGCCAACCGTTTGGTAGCAAGTGGACCACCTTCGGGCGAGATAAGCGCGCCACTCCAGCGAATACGAAGCGTAACTGGAACATTGGCAGGAACGACCTGACCGAGATCGACGCGAACACTCGGTCCCAGTGCACCAACGCCAACGGCATCCTGAACATATCCGGTCAGGGGCTTGCCGTCCTTTTCGATGCTCTCGACCTTTAAAGAACCATTAAGCTCGAAGACGACTGAGCGGGTCGCATCCAACGGGACAAAGGTCACGTCAGCACCGGCTCGCAGGACATGCTGATCCGGGATAATCTGCGCTTCTATCCGATAGTTTGTAACGTCGAACCGACTGGCAGCCTGTTGCGGAGCCGGTTGTTGCGATTGGACGGCTCCGGCCAGCATCAGGACGACTATGCCTGTCGTCATAATGCTGGGGAGCATGGATTTGATTCTTATCATGGCTTCTGGTCGGAACGATTATACAGCCGTTCTTGCTGGCAGCGAGACCTGCGCCGCGTTACTTCATGGTTACACCCGCTGCAAAAAAGACGCTCAAAATCAACCGGTTTTTGGGGCTTGCTCTAGGTGAGTGCCGAAGGTTGCCGGCTAGTCTGACGCGGGCGTTCTACGCTTGACGAACCTTTTGGATGGCT
>JBKPQV010000604.1:0-3804 GCA_046734235.1 Acidobacteriota bacterium | reverse complement strand
GAGTAACAAAGCCATGAACAGCATAAAACCGCTCTGAATCGCGCGCACTGTCCCCGGTCTCGCAAGCCTTTCGTTTAGCCAGGAGAAGCCGGGAACCATAAACACGTGTAACAGGATCGGCAGCGCAATCAATCGGATTTGGGGTAGGCGCGTGGTTGTTAGAGATGCAGGAATCGGTGATATTACCAGCGCAAAAATAATGTAGCGCCACCATGCTTCATGTCTCAGGCGCACAGCCACATATATGATCCCTACAATGCTGAGCAGTAACGATGGAGCCAAGATACTGCCCATACTCCCAACATGATCGCGCACATTGTTTTCGCCCGTAATCGCGATGGTCCATGGATTAATATTCGTGAGATATTGCGTAATAAACCCTCGAACTATTTCGAAGACTGACGATTCAGGCTTGATGTAGGTTAGCAGCCAGAACCGAGACACGAGCGCGCCAGGATGCTGGAGGTGAAAGATCAACGCAGGCACCAGGCTAAGTAAGTAAAGACCCCATACCGCGATGATCGCCAAAAGTCGTTTCCGCGAAACGAAAATGAACAGACCAAGGGCGAGCAGTGGCGCAAAGAGCCGGCCAATTGAATAGGAATAGGTGAGAAGCATCAGAGTGACTGCTAAAGACACAACCTCTATGCTGCTCCATCGCTCTTTAGTTGAGGCTTTGTTCAGCACCAGCAGAAAAGAAACTAACAACACCGGATAGAGCGCTACCTCAAAAACTAACCTGCTGTTTTCAAATAACCAGGGAGTCAGGCCAGCGGAAATCGCCACGATTGAGGCGACGCTAAACCGCCGCGATAAGCGAAAAGCCAATAACCAGATCAGTAAGATCGCTAAAGCACCCAGAGTGGCACTCAATAGTCGCGCTACGACTATGCTTGGACCAAACAATCGAAACAATATCGATAGTAAGTAGATGTAGACGGGGTTCTTGTATTCACCGAAGGCGCGAAAGTAAAGAGGCCAACTTTCTCCATACTCATCTCGTCCGCTTTGGGAAATCGTGTAGGCGTTGTAAGAGATTGAGGCTTCGTCGATGTAGAAGCCGGGAGGGTTTTGTGGAACCTGATAGAAGTAGGTAAGCGCGAGAACGACGACAGCGCAACCCAAAACGTAATTCTGAAATCGGTTATCGGGTAGGGCCATGAAGCAATACGGAACAGGAGCGAAGCGACTGTACGCCAGAGAGTAAAATTCAATTGTATAAGCGAAGTAACCACTCTCTGACGTACAGTCGCTTCGCTCCTGTTCCGTATTGCACTCTTTAAGCTCCTTTTTTAAAGAGCCTGAAGCTTATTTATCCAATCAAACTAAGATTTCTCAACAGAGAACGGTGCCACCGTCAATATTGATTCCTTGTCCGTTTATCCCACGCCCTTCGTCAGAAGCAAGCAGCAAAGCGAGTGATGCTACCTCTTCGGATGTGACCAGTCGATTTTGCGGGCTCATTTTCTTAAGGGAATCCAACGCTTCGTCGCTTGAGCGTCCGGTGCGCGTAGTAATGCGCTCGATACCTTTCGCCACCATGTCAGTATCGACATAACCCGGACAGATGGCGTTTACCGTAACGCCACTCGTACCGACCTCTAATGCCAGTGAACGAGTAAGGCCCATGACGCCGTGTTTTGAAGCTGAATAGGCTGTGATGTAAGGCGCGCCGGTTTTACCGGCAATGGATGCGATATTGATAACGCGCCCCCATCCTTTATTCAACATTGATGGCAGCGCCGCACGAGTGCAATAGAACGTTCCCGAGAGATTGACGGCTAAGTGTCGATGCCAGAGTTCATCAGTTGTGTTTACCAGGGTCGCGCTTTCGGCGACACCTGCATTATTAACGAGAATATCTACCTCAGCATGAAACCTATCTCGCACTTCGGAAAACATCTGGTCAACATTGGCGCGGTCTGAAACATCGCAGACAACGGCCACGGCTTGAGTGTTGAATTGCCTCTCGATCTCTTCAGCTACGCCTTTGACCTGGTCAAGTGTGCGTGCGCCAACTGCTACTCGGGCCTGGTTACTTGCAAACGACAACGCAATGGCGCGTCCAATACCGCGACCACCACCAGTAATTAGAGCGACTTTGTTGTTGAGCATGGTTTCAGTTGGTTAAGTCGATTGCTGATTGTTGATTGGACGATAGGAAGACGATAGGAATAGGACAAATATGACCAATAGGACCAATTAATAGGTCATATGGGTCATATAGATCCTATTCCTATCGTCCAATCAGCAATCAGCATTCGAAAATCAGCAATTCCCTTCAGTGTCCTGTGAAACGTGGCTCACGTTTTTCGAGGAATGCTCGCACTCCTTCGTGGGCATCGTCAGATTCAAAGCAACGCAGCTGGACCTCGGTTTCGTGGCGCAACATTGCTTCCAGGTCGTGCGCTTCGCTCGAGTAAATCGCTTGTTTGGCTGAAGCGATAGCAATTGGTGGCGCTTCTCGCAAGCGCTCCGCGAGTTGTTGGGTGGCGCTCTCCAGGTCATCCGGTGCAACAACTTTATTGACGATGTTTAGTTGAGCAGCCTCCTCTGCGCTAATTGTCTCTCCAAGGAAAAACAATTCGCAGGCTTTGTTCGGCGTGACCAGACGCGGGAGAAAATAGGTGCCGCCCCAATCCGGATTCAAACCCACCTTGACAAAGGATTGAGCAAAACTCGCTGCTGTAGACGCAACCCTTAAGTCACACGCCAGCGCCAGGTTACAACCGGCACCCGCGGCGATGCCATTGACAGCTGCGATCACGGGCTTTGTCATCTTGCGGATCGCCAAAATTACTCGACGACCGGCGCCAAGTATTCGGGAGAATTCTTCAGAGTCGCGACGCTCCATCAACTGGGCCATGAACTCTGCATCACCTCCTGCGCAAAAACCCCGACCGGCTCCAGTAATGATAACGACGCGAATACTCCGTTCACTACCAGCGTATTCGAGCGCTTCCGCGAGGTCGCGGCGCATATGTCCGATGAAAGCGTTTAGCTTCTCCGGACGATTAAGGGTAATCGTCATGATGTCATTAGTTTCGGAGACAAGAATGTTTTCGTAGGTCATGTCATTTTCCAGATGTCATTTTGACATTGTTCAATTGCCATTGAGGGGCCTGATGTTCTGATGACAGATACTGTAACCAAAATGACAAATGAGAAATGTCAAATGATATATGGAAACTGTTTCCGGCCGGCTACTTCCCCTTAAACTCCGCAGGTCTCCTCTCAACATAAGCTGTCAATCCCTCTTTCGCATCTTCTGACTGAAACAGTTGTTGTTGGAGCTCACGTTCAAGTGCAAGGGCAGATTCGAACGCGACTTCAGCACCGGTCTGAACACTACGCTTAATTCGGCCTACAGCTAGCGCGGCCTTTTTTGGCGTGGTGAACTGTTTTGCATATTCAACCACTTGCTCCCTAAATTGGGCGCCGCTTTCAGCTTCGAATATTCGATTAATCAATCCTAAAGAGAGACCTTGATCGAAATCTAATAAATCCCCGATAACCATCAATTCAATTGCTTTTGATTTGCCAACAATGCGGGCGAGTCGTTGTGTGCCGCCAGTCCCTGGTAGAACGCCAAGCGAAACCTCCGGGAGCCCTAATCTGCCGGCACCTTTGCGAGCGATGCGAATATCCGCTGCCATCGCGACTTCTAATCCGCCACCAACACAGTGACCGTTAATAGCGGCGATGACCAGTTTTGGAGTTTGTTCTAAACGATTCAGCGTTTCATTAGCGTGAAGACAAAAGTAGTACTTGAAAGTTGGCGTAACGTTCGCAAGCATGTTGATG
>JBKPQV010000603.1:0-20186 GCA_046734235.1 Acidobacteriota bacterium | reverse complement strand
CGGAGGTCCAGTTACGAGTTATCAGAGTCTCATAGTTTTGGCAGGGTCACGCCAATTTGTCCCTGGTACTTACCACCACGATCTTTGTACGAGGTGTCGCATACTTCATCAGATTCAAAGAAAATCACCTGCGCTACACCTTCGTTCGCATAGATCTTCGCTGGTAGTGGAGTCGTGTTTGAAAACTCCAGCGTTACGTATCCTTCCCATTCTGGTTCAAAAGGTGTGACATTCACGAGAATCCCGCAACGCGCATACGTACTCTTACCCAGGCAAACTGTGAGTACATTTCTGGGAATACGAAAATATTCAACGGTGCGCGCCAATGCGAAGCTATTTGGTGGAATGATTACTGAGTCGCCTTTGATGTCGACAAAATTCTTTTCATCGAATTCTTTTGGATCGACGATTGTGCTGTTGATGTTGGTGAATAACTTGAATTCGTCTGCGCACCGAATGTCGTATCCATAACTCGAGGTGCCGTAAGAGACAATTCTTCGACCATCAACTTCCTTAACCTGACCGGGCTCAAAAGGCTCGATCATTCGATGCTCATTGGCCATGCGACGAATCCACTTATCTGATTTGATGCTCATGTAGGAGGTCTTTGTGCTATGTACTTTGTGCTTTGTACTTTGTGCTTTGTGCTTTGTACGTTTGACAAACGAGCGGTCATTCTACAGAGCCCAAAGAACAAAGTACAAAGCACTAAGTACAAAGTTCAAAGCTCTAAGTTCAAAGCTCTAAGTTCAAATCACAAAGCTCGCTGGCCTCAGGTTCCGCTCTTCTTCAAACTGATAACCCCATCCCCAACGGTAAACCTGAAATAAGCGCCCCCCGAGCCGGCCCTTCCTCGGATCGTGCGTTCTGTTATTCCAGGTTTTTCTCGCGACATCAATGTCTCGTACGAGTTAACAATTTTTCCTGCGCGTAAAACGTCAACATCGATGTCTCCATTGAATCCGGGTTGCAAATCTACGGTCAGTATCCCAGCCGCAATTCGGATTTCGGCACCACCACCACGCCAACTCTTAACCGGTATCGAGAGATTCACGTTTCCAGCTGCGATAGTCACCGAAACTGTGCCGCCGGTTAAGCTGAGAGATGTCTCACTTTCCGTAGCGTTTACTCGTAAGGCGCCTTCAACGCCCGCCAAACTCACTGGACCATGTCCAGCGTCGATCTCAACGTCTGTAGAAGAAGGTACGCGTAAACGGTAGTCGGCTTTCCACGGTAAATTTAGAAGACGCTTGGGAAAGTTCTTTGCTGACCTTTTCATGAACTCCCGATCATGAGTTCCGGTAGTGAGAATGCGAATGTGATCGCCATCGTCGTCAAAGGCAAAGTTATTAACGCGCACAAGTTGGTCCAAATCAGCTTCTGTCTCAGCTTGCCATTCGATGTCGGCACTAAAGTCAACTTCGTTTCGATTCCAGCCTTCTACTTTAATAGAGCCTTTGGGGGCTCCTACCACGGTCACAGTTCCGCCGAAACCCAAACGGCGATTTTCGTGAAAAGTGCCGGTGCGTTTTAGCAGCGTTGGTGGCGTTGCAGTTGGTTTGCTTTTCTGTGACGCGCGGGAAGGTTGGTAGTTGAAGACAACGAAAGACGAAATGGTAAAGACGATGATTAGGAAAAGTCTAAGTTTAGTTGTCATTCGCTGGTAAAGAGTATCAGATCTCTGTGCCTCTAGGTTTAAGTAAGTCTTGAGAAGCCGAGTCCTTATTTTGAACACAGTGGCACAAAGACACAAAGGCACAAAGAAAAGCGGACGCCAATTTTAAACGTCCGCTCAATAAAACCGAATTAAAGAATTGCTATTTGCGAAGGAAAGTGATTTGACCGCTGAAGTTGGTGACCGAGACTGATGAGCGACCATCACCAACATCACCTACATATTTTCTGCCATCCTGAGTTTTGAAACCGTTGTTCCAAAAATCGCCTAAGGCAATCTTCTTTGCCGGCGACGCAGCTACTAATCGAAAAGCTGAGTTTCCAGGAATGCGAATCGTGATATCGCCTTTGGTGGATTTGAATTCGTAGGTGCCACCGCTTGAAAACTCACCATCGAAGTAGATGTTCCCGATTGTGTTTTGAGCAACCACCTGTGATGCGACGATGTTCGTCAATTCAATATCACCCTCGGTTGAGACATGTGCACGCACCGAAGCACCTCGAAGATTGAGTACGTTGATCTGACCACGCCTCGTTTCGAGATCTACTGAAGAATTTGCCGGAACTTGTAGTTTGAAATTTACGTCGCCAATGTCACCACGGCCGCGATTGTCGCTCATTACATCAATTACCAAACTCTCGTCGATTTGTTTTGGGACGACGTGAGCGCTGGGTGATTCAATAGTGGCTGACAATCGAATCTCATCCTTATTCCACGACTCAACCACGATAGTGCCGGAAATATTTCTCAATTCGATACGAACATTCTTACCCGCGACGTAACGCTTCTGCATGCGTTGCTGCGCGACAACACTGCCCGCCGGGCAGACCGATACAATGATTGCGACTGCGGCAAGAAAACTAAGGCGAGTTGACAGACGCCAAGTTAAGGAGCTGGTCTTCATTAGAATGGGGCTTCGAAAAAATGAATCTTTAAACAATCGGGCTCGCACTATCACAGATCCGAAAACTCTTTCAATAGGGCGAGCTTATCGTTTAGTGATTCATTGAGCATCTGCTCGGAAATCTCGTCATGGGGATTTCTATCCAACTCGTTGAGCGACTGACTAACCGCCTGATCAATCACCTGCATGTTTCGCTCAAACGTCGCGCGCATTTCCGGACTCCAACGCGCTTTATTCAATTCAATTCGCTGATTCCAGTAATTGATTACTTGTTGGCGCTGCCAAACTCGATCGGCGACACTCGAGTTGCCTGCCAACGATTGCGGCGTGGAATCAACTGGCGCGCTGTTTCCAAACCGTCTAACACCAACAACCGTGATTAGCGAAACGCATAACACTATTGCGGCTATAAGCGAAGCCAACTGTGGGAACGACAACTCCCAACTGCGCCCCATCAAGCCGCCCAGAAAACCATTTCCTGGTCTGGCCGCAGCGCCGACCGCTGTGTGGGCCGTCTCCACCTCAACAACATTTCGGATCCGAAGCCAAAGGGCCTGCGGATTTGGTGGTGAGTCGTATTCACCTCGATGGGATCGGCAAAAGCCGACGATGGACGCAAGGTCTTGTCGTACCGCCTCGCAATCCAGACACTCTCGCAGGTGCGTATTTAGAGTCAGCTCATCGCTGCGGCTAATTGAGCCGTCAAGCATTTCGTGGATGAGTTGCTGACATTTCTCGCAGTTCATTGCTACTTACCTGTTCTGCCGCCAAATAGGCGGGCGAATATTACTAAATCGCGGGAAGACAGAACATACCTCGTATTTCATGTATCCTGGGAAGACTGCGGTCAGAGCGCGTTGCAGGGCTCTGGGTATTCGAGGCTATTCAGCGGTCTTCTGTTGCCTCAGCAGTCCACGTAATTTCATCCGAGCCTTGTGGAGCTGCGACTTGGATGTACCTACCGAGCACCCCAGCATTCTGGCAATTTCTTCGTGCTCGTGCCCTTCGATGTCGTGAAGGGTAAAAACTGTTCGATATCCGGGCGGCAGCTGCGCGATCGCCTTGTCCAGGGCGATACGATCCACTACAGGCATCGCATTCGGATTCTCAGTCCCTTTTACAATCTGAATCGGCGTTTCGCCGTCTTCGGTCGTCGACTCCATGCGCACGCCCCGTTTCCGGAAGTGCATCAGGACCTGGTTGACCGTAAGCCGGTGAAGCCACGTCGTAAAGGCGGATTCACCTCTAAAACTACCGATTTTTCTAAAGAGCTGGATAAAAACCTCTTGAGCGAGGTCTTCAGCCTCCGAAACGCTACCCGTCATTCGCAAGCATAACGAATACACGCGACGATTATGACGCTCGTAAAGATTTTCGAAGGCCCCCATATCACCCTGGGCCGCCTTCTGCGCCAGATCATAATCTGTCGTTTGCTGTGTCTCGGTTTCGGCTGCCGTCACGTGTTTTCGCAAGCTCGGGCAAGCTGGTAAAAATCTTACAAGATCTGATACAGCTTGTTCGGCAGGCATATCACGCTTCCGCAGTTTCAAGGGAGCGCACTGTCTCTCGAGATGCCCGCGTGGGGTTGCGGTAGGAGGTGCCAGTGCCCTCAACGGGGCTGTGATGCAGTGCTCCGAGCGCGTCGTTGCCTTACCCGATACTAAATTTCTGAAACTTAGGGCCAAATCTACCCAGGATCGACCAAAGGTAAGATACGGGCAGCGGCTCCGGGTGACAAGTTGATCCGCAAATCCCTTTATGCGTCTCTACGTCCTCGGCGTCTCTGCGTTTAGAAAGGGCGTAAGAATCTTAAGTCACAACAATCCTAAAACTCGGCTCACCTTGAGCACCTCCGTTCCGCCTCCTGAAGACACGAATCATGTCCAGTAAGTCCGATCGAGTGACCGATAACCCACCGCTTCTGATACATGATTAGATCCAACCTTTTCGGTGCCCTCCAAATCAGCAATCGTGCGACTTACTTTTAGGATTCGATCGTAAGCGCGCGCTGATAGTCCCTGACGCATCATCGCTTGCTCAAGTAGACGCTCACTGGCTTCATCAATCTGGCAATGCTTGCGAATCATCCGCGGAGACATCGCAGAATTACAGAAAATCTTCTCGCCGCGAAATCGCCTGAGCTGTCGTTCACGCGCTGTTACTACTCGCTGCCGGATAGTTGCTGAGCTATCAGTCTCCGGCGCATCATCACCAGCAAGATCACGAAACTTAACCGCAGGCACGTCGATGTGTATGTCGATGCGATCCAACAGTGGACCAGAGATGCGACCAACGTATCGTTGTATTTGCAATGACGAGCAGCGACACTCGCGCGTTGGGTCATTCCAAAATCCACAAGGACAGGGATTCATGGCGGCCGCCAACATGAATGCGGCGGGAAACGTGAGCGACATTGCAGCCCGGCTAATGGTTACTTTTTGATCTTCCAGAGGTTGGCGCAGAACTTCCAAAACGCTGCGATCAAATTCAGGGAGTTCATCGAGAAACAACACACCCTGATGTGCGAGTGAAACTTCCCCGGGACGAGGCAAGGCTCCGCCGCCAATCAAACCTGCATCACTGATCGTATGGTGCGGTGAGCGAAAAGGTCTTTCAGTAACAAGACCTGACCGACCCGTTAGACCTGATACAGAATGAATCTTGGTGAGCTCGAGCGCGGCCTCAAACTCCAGTGGTGGCATGATGGTCGGCAGTCGCTTTGCCAACATCGTCTTGCCAGATCCAGGTGGACCTATTAACAGGATGTTATGTCCACCGGCGCTAGCAATTTCCAGAGCTCGCTTGGCTGAAACTTGGCCGCGGACTTCCTTGAAATCGACGGGGTAATGTTCCGTTCGTGCAAGAATCTCAGACGGATCGACCTTCAGAGGCTTTGGTGGATTCGGCGATCTGAGTTCTGCGACCAAACGAACTGCACTTCGCAAATCGGCAACGGGATAAACGTTGACGCCCGCCACTACAGCAGCTTCTTTTGCATTCTCTTCAGGAAGGATCAGATGACGAATGTTTCCTTCACGAGCAAGGATCGCGATTGGCAGTGCACCTTTGATGGCTCGAACCCGACCATCAAGTGAAAGCTCACCAACACAGAGGACATGAATCAGGTTTTCCTCTTCGGCGAGATCACCATTGGCGCCGAGAATTCCCAGAGCAATGGGAAGATCAAAACTTGCGCCCTCTTTGCGAATATCGGCAGGCGCAAGATTAATAGTTGTCTTTTGAATCGGCCAAAAGAATTCGCAATTTTGCAACGCGGCGCGAATTCGTTCACGAGACTCGCGGACGGCAGCGTCAGGCAAACCCACAATTATGACAATAGGTTTGTCGTCACCATCGTTTCGGCATGGAGTTATATCAACTTCGATATCAACGAGGTCTGCGTCGATACCATAGACAGCTGCTGAGAGTGTGCGAAAGAGCATTGTGAGGTCGCGCTCCTAATCTGAGAAATTTTTGTTTTGGATTGTCGCTCAGGTGAGTAAGCGACGCGGGGCAGTATAGCGGAAAAGTTCGGTGATGGGGAGAGCGAAAGGGCGACGGGCGAAACAGCGACGGGACGAAAGGGCGACTAGGCGTCGGGCGTATTACGAAAGCAGAAGCTCAGATCGCAAATTTGAGATTTCACTTGGTCTTTCCATTGGAGTTCGCTAGACAAATAAAAGAGCGCGCCCAAATTGAGCGCGCTCAGTTTCCCAGCAAATCTATTTAACGAGTTACCGCCGTTTAGACGGAGCCGTGGAAGCTCCCGGGAGCTTCACTTCCTGACCTGCACGCAATTCCGCATCAGCTGTAATTCCGTTCAAGCGAGCCAGGTCGTTTGCATCGAGATTATGCGATACGGCGATCTTTCGGATCGTATCGCCCTTCTTCGCTCGGGTCTTCGTGAGACTCGCTGCTGCGGCGGCTTCCGGTTCAGTACCGGGCTTTGCTCTAACCCAACGAGTTAGTTTGACGTTGCTATTCGGTACTACAAGCTTGGTGGCCGACTTGAAATCGACGCCCGTATTCATGGCTTGAAGCTGCGCAACACTTAGGCCCGTACGGTTCGCAACGTTTTGCAAATCTTCACCAGGCGCAACTGAAATGATGCGCGCAGTTTCACGCTTTTCGGGTGAAATCCGCTTGAGCAACGCCGCAAATTGAGTTGCTCTTCCGGCTGGTACTCTGACGTTGTAGAAATCGCCGCGCGGCGTTACGTCGCGTTTCAATTCCGGATTCAAATTGCGAATGGTGTCTACGCTCGTATCGGTTGCGTCAGCAACTAACTGCAGACTGGTCGCGGTCGGAACCTGAACCACGTCGTAAGACATCGGTGTATCAGCCTTGATGCCTTTGAATCCATACTTCTCCGGATTTTTCGCAATGAGAATAACGGCAAGAATATTCGGCACGTAGTTGCGGGTTTCCTGGGCGATGTATGGATAGATCATCCAGAAGTTTGCCGTACCTGCACGGGCAATAGCTCTGTCGATATTCCCGGCGCCAGTGTTGTAAGCCGCCATCGCCAATTCCCAATTGCCGTTGTAACGATTCGCCAGATCCTTCAAGTGTCGAGCAGACGCGCGAGTGGCTTGTTCAAAACTATTTCGCTCATCGATGTAAGCATTCTGCTTCAGGTCGTACATTCGCGCCGTACCCGGTACGAACTGCCACAACCCAGACGCTGACGCCCACGAAAGAGCTTTCACTTTCCAGGCACTTTCGACTTGACCCAACCAAGTGACATCAACAGGCACGCCTTCCTTTGCAAATATCTGACGCGCGAGCTTCATATACTGACCTGAACGACGCAAACCATTCTCCATGGTAGAGCGTCCACGAGGGCCCTGGTAGTAATTGATGTACTGCTGAATTAGCGGATTGAGTGTGAATGCAAAATTAACGTTTTGCTTCGACTGCTCAAGCGCAACCAAATCTTCGCCGGATACTTCCTTCTCTTCCTCAGTAAGAACGAGCTTGCTCAATTCATCAAGCGGTGATGGTTCAAATCGCTGATCGCGGAAACCAACCTGAGCTGGCGGCGGCGGTGTCTTTTGGTCTTGGGTGTTCTGGGCGATTAACGTTGCCGTTAAGGCATTGTTCGGAGCCGACTGATTTTGAAGAGGAACCTCTTCACGATAGATCCGCTCAACGAGTTCAAGATAGTAAGATTGCAGTTTTTGACTCGCGCGAACATCAAAGCCGGACTCCAAAATCGAATCGACAGCTTTATCGAATTCGTCTCTTGCCTGATCACGCTTGCTATCTTCTAAGTTCAGCTTACCTTTGCGGAAGTGGTCTTCAGCGCGCGCAATGATTTGAGTAACCCGGGCCTCTGACTGTTCTACTTCCGTCGGTATGGAACGGGCAGATGAAGCTGCAGGGATTTGTGCAAAAGTGCTAAGGGGGGTAGCGACGAGCGCAGACAATAAAGCTACACGGGAAACCCAGTGCGGGAAGCTCGCTGACATCAAATTCGTCGTACTCCTTTTATGGTTGGTGCGAATCCTCGAGCGACACTTTCGGCAGCAGGGTCACTGTCGGGCGGCATTCACATTAGTGATTAGCGGTATCTTCGGCTCCGGTGATTTGATAACGCTATGACTCTTCAGTAATTACGGAGCCAAACCACATCGGAGGGTACCACACGGTTTTTTAGGGTGTCAAACAATCCCCTATCATCAATCAGACTATGAAACAGTTAACTTTTCCACTAAAAAAGCCATTCAAGTTAGAACCGTTTCAGAAAGTAAAGATGCAAGCCCTTCAAGCGGGTTTGCCTCAGCTACACTCATAAATCTTTTTAGGCCGAGAACCTCGGAATCCTTAACGCCTTGGCCACCGGTCCGTTGCAAAAAGTTAGCTTAGAGCGTCCTCCAGGAAAACCCCGTTCGAGGACTGTAAAAAAGTATTAAATTCGTACGGTACCAAATCGAATTGGATTCGCGACAAAATGGCAACCTACTGCAATGCAACGGTTTCTGCGCCTAAGCCCTCGTAGCCTACATGGAACGACGCTTGCTGAAACTCTTCTCGGGCACTTTCTCTGTCGCGAAATAAATAACGGGAGAATCACTAAAAAAGGGGTCAGTCAAAATAACTATGTCAACCGCCATTAGAGAAGCGGACGTTCGCGACTTTCCCAGACAAGTCGAAGAACCCCTCGAAGAAACGAATCCCCAGCTCTTTTTCAATCGTGAGCTGAGCTTGCTCCAGTTTCACGGACGAGTGCTAGAAGAAGCTTTCGACAAAAGCAATCCTTTGTTAGAACGTTTAAAGTTTCTTTCTATCTTTTCGTCGAATCTCGACGAGTTTTTCATGATTCGTGTCTCTGCGTTGAAACTCGAGCTCGAACAGGAAGTCACACCTCTGTCTCCAGATGGCCTAACTCCAGAGCAACAGCTGACAGAATTGCGCCGCAGAATCGTTCCGTTGGTGCAACGTCAATCCGAGTGTCTTGTTCAGGATGTGTTGCCTAATCTCAAAGCCGCCGGCGTCGAGTTGGCTTCATACGATTCGTTGACGCGATTCGAAAAGCAAAGCCTCGAAGAGTACTTCATCGAAAAGGTGTTTCCAGTAATTACCCCGTTGGCTGTGGATCCCAGTCATCCTTTTCCGTATATCTCGCCACTGAGTTTGAACATTGGACTCATGGTTGAGCCTCCCGAAGGAAAGATTTTGGCGTTAGGCAACAAGAAGCACAATGAAGCGCGGTTTGTCAGAATCAAAGTACCTTCGCTTGTGCCTAGATTGCTTCCGGTTGGACTGTCAGGCGCGAAGTGTGTGCTGCTCGAAGAAGTGATTGAAGCAAATATCAAATCGCTCTTCCCGGGAATGAAAACCGGAGATTGTTATCGATTTCGAGTGACTCGCGATGCCGACATAGAGATTCGCGAAGAAGAAGCTCAAGATCTTCTCAGTGTCATTCAGGAAGAACTACTTCAAAGACGGTTTGGAAGTCCCGTTCGCTTAGAAGTGTCGGCAAATATGCCTGAGGAGATGATTGATTATTTAGTCACGTCTCTCAATCTGGATGAGACTGACGTTTACAAGATCAACGGGCCTTTAGCGAGTCAGGAGCTCATGTCGCTTTACGATTTCGATCGGCCCGACCTGAAAGATTCGCCTTTTGAACCAAACCTTCCCGAGTGGTGTGCTGATTCGAAAAACATCTTTAATGCGATTAAGGAATCTGATCGTCTCGTTCATCACCCCTACGACTCGTACGATTGTGTCACAAACTTCATCAATGAAGCGGTTGAAGACGAAGATGTGGCAGCGATAAAGATATGTCTGTACCGAACCGGGCCTGACTCCCCGATTCCGCCGGCGTTGATTCGTGCCAGCGAGCGAGGCAAACAGGTTACTGCGCTAATTGAGTTGAAGGCCCGTTTCGATGAGGAGCACAACATCGAGTGGGCACAAAAACTCGACCAGGCAGGAGTTCACGTTGTCTACGGAATCATGGGTTTGAAAGTGCACGGCAAGCTTACGTTGGTAGTCCGACGTGAGGGTGATGAACTGCGTCGCTATGTTCACATCGCCTCCGGCAACTACAACCCAACCACCTCCTGCACGTATACGGACCTTGGTCTGTTCACTGCTGATGACGCGATTGGTCGCGACGCAACTGAACTATTTAACTACCTGACTGGCTACTCTCAACAACTGAACTACCGAAAGCTCATGGTCGCTCCTGTAAGCTTGCGCGAGAAGCTGAATGAATTGTTCGACCGCGAGATCGAGCATCAGCGTGCCGGCAGACCGGCACGAATTATCGCAAAGTTTAATCGACTGGCAGACCAACAGATCATAGAAAAGTTATACGAGGTTTCCGGGGCCGGAATTCATGTGGATCTCATCGTGCGAGGCATTTGCATGTTGCGACCGGGCGTTCCCGGATTATCGGAAAATATTAAGGTGCGCAGCATTGTTGGACGTTTCCTCGAGCACAGTCGTGTTTTCTACTTTGCTAATGGTGGCGACGAGGAGCTCTATGTCGGTAGTGCCGACTGGATGGCGCGAAACTTAAAACACCGCATTGAGGTAGTTGCACCGGTTAGTGACGCTGACTCAAAACGATATTTAAAAGAGGTGTTGCTGGACGCATACCTTCGCGACAACACCAAAGCTCGTGAACTTCAATCTGACGGAAGCTATGCACCGATTGCAGAGAGCTCTGATGAGTTTAACAGTCAAAATTACTTTGTTAGTCGAACACCGGCGACAAGCTTGTAGCGATTTACCTTCCCCGACTTATCCCCGCTAAGAAGCCCCTTTCTTTCAAGCCAGCTTTGTTTGCTTAGGAGATCAGGTCATGTTCAGGTATCCACGAAAAAGGGTGCGGGGTTTAGTGTTTTTGTTGATTGCCTTCTTTCTAGTCAATCTCGACACAGGTGCCAAACCGAAAGAAAAGAAGTTACCAAACGGTACACCGGTTCTTTGGCGCAAACCGAACGACATAACATCGCGTGATCTCTTGCTTGGTCCAGGCGGTGCAGCCATGCGCCCTGACCTTCGACGTTTGACCTTTGTTAAGGAGGAGAAGGGTGGCTACTCAAAGAAGTATCGGGTTAAGGATGCTTCTGGACAGGAGTGGGTCGTCAAGATTGGCAAAGAGGCTCAGTCTGAAACTGCGGCGGTTCGTCTCCTTTGGGGTCTCGGCTACCTCACGGAAGTCAACTATCTGGTTCCGCAGGTCACGATTCCTACTAAGGGAATATTTCAAAACGCCCGGTTTGAAGCTAGACCGAAGGATTGGAAACGACTGGACGAATGGAAATGGAAACAGAATCCGTTTACTGGAACCCCTGAGTTTCAAGGTCTGAAGATCATGATGGCGCTGATAAACAATTGGGATTTGAAAGACTCGAACAATCAGATCGTTTATCTCAAAGGCGACCAGCCCGAACTGCAGTACATCATCAGCGATCTCGGCGCGACGTTTGGTCATGCGAGCACCACACCACTTTTCTGGCGTTTCACTCGTAGTCGAAACAACCCGACAAAATACGCCAAAGCAAAGTTTCTGGAGAAAGTGAAAGGGGATCGAGTAGTGATTCACTTCGGTGGAAAAAACCGCGGCCTGCTCAAAAACATCTCTCCACAGGATGCGGAGTGGATCGCTTCGTTACTCGCTGAACTGAGCGACCAGCAGATTCAAGATGCATTTAGAGCAGCTAACTATACCCCGTCACAGGTCAGCTTAATGGCACAGACTGTTCGAGCACGTTCAAACGAACTGCTCAGTCTTAGACCGAGTCCAGGCATTCGCATCGGTCAGAATCATTGAGGACAAATACAACTGATGAAAATGAATGCTGACAAAAAGAAAGAGATCGTCACTCTGGTGGTAGTATTCGCCGGTGTACTCTTAGTGAGTGCATTCGTCGTTTACCTGATTAGTGGCAAAGGAACAACGACTCCAGTTTCGACAACACAAGCCGAACAGCCCGCTACCATAACTCGAGACACTCCCGAGCGTCGGACTCCAAGTTCCCCTGCGGGAAACGAGAGTATTATCGATCGGCTTTTTGGAACCCGAAACAACGAAGCGGCCTTTGCAAGCGAGCGTTGGGTTGAGAATGTTGGTCGACTATTTGTGCGCTTACTGCTGGCTGCGCTACTCGGGGCTGCGTTGGCCTTTCGACCGCGAAAACGGATCCTTGCAGTCAAGCGAAATCCTTATGTTTCGCAAACGCAGATACTCCTGGCGATCGTTGCAGCGGCGCTAATGATCATCGTCGGCGATAATGCTGCGCGTGCGTTTGGTATTTTTGCCGCAGTCTCGCTGGTTAGGTTTCGAACCAACATCCGTGATCCCAAAGAGATTACGGTTCTACTTATTAGTCTCGCCCTCGGTCTGGCAGCGGGTGTTGGTAGGTGGGATCTGGCGATCGTGCTGGCTCTATTCTCGCTGGTCGTCCTTTGGCTACTCGAGTGGCGCGAGCCGCAACTCATATTTCGATCAATGGAAGTGAAGATCACCACCCGAAACATAAACGCAACGCAGCGCGCCTTGCGCACAATCTTCCAGGAGCATGGACTCGAAACTGAACTTAGGACGCTCGATCGCGATGTAACTGAAGAATCCCCCGGCGAGCTTGTTTTCGCTGTCGATGTCAGCCCTATTGTCAGCACTGACAAGTTAAGTGAAGAGATCCTCACTAAGGGCGGGCAGTATGTGGAAGGAATAATGTGGGACCAGAAGAAGAGTTATTCGTATCTTTATCAGTAGGGGTTATCGGATAGAACGAATAAGACCAATAGGACAAATAAGAATAGGACCTATACGACCCCTATACGACCTATATTAATTGGTCCTATTGGTCTAATGGGTCCTATTCTTATTTGTCCTATTGGTCTTATTCGTCCTATTTTTTGTTGCTTGATTCCTGCGTTGCCGTCGCACTAGCTTGGTGAAAGTTTAGGGCATAGTCCTGGACGAACTTCTTCATGTCGCCATGACCCCAGCGAGTGTAGAAGTCGAATTTCTTCATTTCCGCATAAACCTGATCATAATTCCAACCATAGTGATTAAAACGATAGACCGCTCCCATTACGCCTGTACGATGGCGACCGCCAGCACAATGAACGTAAAACTTCCCAGTAGTTGGTTCGTCAACAAGTTTTAAGAACTGATCAATCTTTGACTGCTCCGGATAACTCGAATCACTCATCGGTATGCTGATGTACTGCATTCCAAGAGCTTCGACATTCGATTTTTCATAAGACTTAGGATCGTCAGTAAGGTCAATTACGGTATGAATGCCAAGCGCTGCCAGCTGCTTGTAGTCTTCCTCTTTTGGCTGGCCACCACGGAAAAAACGCTCGTCCATCTGACCAAAATTCTTGATTTTCACGCTGCTGATATCGCTTGACTGAGCGAAGGTGTTTCCAGCATAGGAAAGGGACAAAACAAATCCAGCGATTAGAACTACAGAGTGACGACGCAACAAGGTTCTCATTCCTACTCCTTGAGATTGCCCGTAGGCAACAAGTTAATAACTATTTTAACTGCCGGGCTAACTTGCGTGACTGTTCGATTTCCGCTTCGGTCCTAACAGCTGAGTTGCGTCAGGCTCTAATGCGATTGTTCGGGTTGCCGCTCGTGGTTTCTTTAAACAAACCGAAGAGTAAGATTCACAGAACTTCCCCACGGTTGCACCTATTTCTCTTGTGTCCGACATGCTTCAGCCGGTCGGTTCTTGATACTTTGTGCTTTGTGCTTAATACCCGACAAGCTGAAGCATATCGGACATTTCGTACCCCTAAACCTGCCTGGCATTTGCAGCCTGTGGCATTCTTTGTGGCCTCGTTGTCGATGTTGCCGGCGGCACCACCTTATCCTTCAAAGCCTCACGGAAAACCTGCCGCATATTCTCCACAAAAACAAACCGGATGTCCTTAAAGGGCTCTTTTGGCACCTCGTCAAGATCCCTCCTGTTTTGTTGCGGAAGGATTATCGTCGAGACACGTGCGCGACGAGCGGCCAAAACTTTTTCTTTCACCCCTCCGATCGGCAATACATTACCGCGCAAAGTGATTTCGCCGGTCATGGCCACATCTTTTCTAACTGGGCGAGCTGAGAGCGCAGAAACCATGGCTGTCGCCAGGGTTATACCCGCAGAAGGTCCGTCTTTCGGAATAGCTCCCTCGGGAATGTGAATGTGAAGGTCGTAGGTATTGAAGTCTTCTTCGGCAATGTCCAACTCTTTTGCTCGCGACTTTGCGTACGAATACGCTGCCTGCGCTGACTCACGCATAACCTCTCCGAGTTGGCCAGTCAAAACCAGATTGCCCTTGCCCTTCATGCGCAAGGCCTCAATGAAAAGAACGTCGCCGCCTACAGCAGTCCATGCCAATCCCGTGGCCACGCCAATCTGATCTTTCTTGAGAGCTTCTTCGGGAATGATCTTTGGCGCACCAAGAAACTCGTGTACGTTTTTCAATGAAACCCTGATCGAGCCTTTGTGACCTTCTGCAATTCGCCGAGCGACCTTTCGACAAATGCGGCCGATTTCACGCTCCAATTGTCGAAGGCCGGCCTCCTGCGTGTACTGCTGAATGATCGTCGTTAGTGCTGTCTTTGAAATGTTCAGCTCGCGTGATGTGATCCCGTTCTCTTCCATCTGTTTTGGCAACAGATGTCGCAAAGCGATTTCACGCTTCTCTTCTTCTGTGTAGCCGGCGAGTCGGATCACTTCCATTCGATCGCGCAACGGCGGTTGAATCGTGTCCAAAATGTTTGCCGTCGTCATGAAAATTACATTCGAAAGATCGAACGTAACACCAAGGTAGTTGTCTCGAAATGAGTTGTTCTGTTCCGGATCGAGTACTTCTAAGAGAGCTGATGACGGATCGCCACGGAAATCAGCGCCAACCTTGTCGATCTCATCCAGCATGATCAACGGATTGTTAGTGCCAGCCTGTTGCACTGCCTGAATAATTCTTCCAGGCATCGCACCAACATACGTGCGTCGATGGCCACGAATCTCAGCTTCATCGTGGACACCGCCTAACGACAACCGCACAAACTTCCTATCGAGAGCCCGAGCAATTGACCGACCTAAAGAGGTCTTCCCCACACCCGGAGGACCAACGAGACAAAGAATGGGTCCTTTTGGTTTCTCCTTAAGCTTGCGCACAGCGAGAGCTTCAAGAATCCTGTCTTTAACTTTTTCCAGGCCGTAATGATCTTCGTTGAGAACACGTTCTGCTTTTTGTAAGTCGAGATTGTCTACCGAAGATCTGGACCAAGGGAGATCGGTCATGATCTCCATCCAGTTACGAAGCGTGGCAGTCTCGGCAGCATCTGGATGCATCCGTTCGAGTTTCTTCAATTGCCGTAGTGCCTCTTCCTCGGCTGGCTTCGGCATTTTCGCGGTTTCAATCTTTTCTCGAAACTGCGCGATCTCTTCAGCGAGTTCGTTACCTTCACCCAGCTCGCTTTGAATCGCCTTCATCTGTTGCCGCAAGTAAAACTCACGCTGTGAACGATCGATATCCGCGCGCGCCTGCGTGTTGATTTCCTGCTGAACTGTCAACACTTCAATCTCTTTGTTCAAAAGATCATTCACGCGGCGCAATCGGGCAGTGGTGTCGGCGATATCCAAAACAGACTGAGCATCTTCGACTTTCAGTTCCAGGTTTGAGGCAGAAAGATCTGCCAGGCGACCTGCGTCGTCGAGGTTAGCAATGATTGCCATTACTTCAGGAGAGATGTTCTTGCCCAGATTGATGGCTTTTTCCATCGAACCGCGTACATTGCGCACTAACGCTTCAACTTCCAGCGAACGCTCGGGTGGTAAAACTTCCTGCATCACGCTCACTCGCGAGCGAAGATACTCACCACTAGTGTCAACCGATTCGATGTGAGCTCGAGCCAACCCCTGGACTAGAATGCGGATGCGTCCATCAGGTAATTTCAACATCCGCATAATCACTGCAGCCGTACCGACAGAATAAAGATCCTCGGCAGTCGGTTCCTCTTTATCGAGATCCTTCTGCGACGCCAATAGGATCATTCGGTTTTCGCCCAGCGCTTCATCGACTGCGCGGATCGACTTTTCACGCGACACAAATAAAGGCACGATCATGAACGGGTAAATAACAATATCGCGCAGCGGCAGAACTGGCAGCTCATTCGGAATTTGTAGCTGCTGGTCCGTATCTGAAGTATCAATTCCTTCAGTAAATTCGGTTTCTTTTACTATTGCCATAATTGCTTCACCTGACCTCAATCACTCTCTTACACTCATTCACCAGACTCGGTACTTGCATCTTTTACAGTGACCATCACCTCACTACCGCGACGATCAGTGAGTTTAGGGAGACGGATTATCAACACCCCGTTCTGCAATTCGGCGTGAGCGTCTCGCACGTTAATGGTCCAACGCAGCGGCACCACTCGATTGAACTTTCCGTAACTTCGTTCCGAACACAGATACGAAATTATCCGGCGCCGAGTTGGGCGACGCTTCTTTTCTCCCCAGATTCGTAGTTTGGTATTACACAGTCCTATTTTGATTTGATCCGCGGCCACGCCTGGCAGTTCTACACGCAGGTCGATAGCTTCTGGGGTCTCACAAAGATCAACCGGTGGCGCCCAGGCTCCTGATGCGAGTGGATTTTCTGCTTCAGTGGCTTCTTGCAAAGCTGCATAAAGCCGGCCCACACGATCGCGCAATCGTTGCAATTCGAGGCGTTCAAGTCCTGTCGCACGAACTGGTTTGATCATCGAGAGACTCAGCTACTTTCTGCCCGGCGGCCCAGCTGCTCTGGTGCGCACAAGGTGTTTCAGCTCGGTCATGAATTCAGAAACGTCTTCGAATTCAAGATAAACTGACGCGAAACGCACGTAGGCCACTTTATCCAACTCTTTTAGACGGCGCATTATCATCTCGCCAATTTTACTAGTTGGGCGCTCTCGTTCAGGTGACTCCTGTACATACTTTTCTATTGCATTGACAATGCTGTCCAATTTGGTCGAAGGAACCGGCCGTTTCTCGCACGCTCGCAACAGACCAGCCATCACCTTGTTTCGATCAAATGTTTCGCGACGCCCATCCTTCTTTACAACCATGTAAGGAATTTCATCAATTCGTTCGTATGAAGTGAATCTTCTTTCACACCGAAGACACTCGCGTCGTCGACGGATCGCGTCACCTTCTCTCGATTCACGAGAATCTACTACCTTGTCTTCGAGATAGGCGCAGAATGGACATTTCATCAGATGTGAACCTCACTGGGTTGGTTCTACGAGCGTTTATTCACTGACAACATCTTGAAGAGCTCTCCCACCTTCACTTTCAACTGGCGTCAGCTCTTCATCTTCCACGACATGTTCCACTGCTTCTGGCGCCGCAAGCGCTCGCAGTTTTGAAAAGTTCAAGTCTCCCTTAATGAAATAGACAAATCCGAAGATGAGAGCAGGTCCAAAGTCGATAACGTGCATAACTATTGAAATCGCTGCCGCGGTTTCCCGGTCAACTCCAAGATAGATAAACCCCGCTGCGGTTGCAGCGTGAAATGCACCGGCTGCTCCTCCTGGAGTTGGAACTAATGAGCCAGCAAGCGACCAACCGAGAACAAAAACAGTTTCTGAAAATCCAAAATTCAGGCCAAACGCACGAATAATCAGGAGATTTGCTAACGCAACGCCTAACCACAACACCGCTGTCCAGGCTATCGTCTCTGCTAGCTCCGCAAAATTCACCAACACTCTTAGCGCCCGAGCAAGTTGCTCCAGGATGCTAATTATCAATTTCTCCAAGCGCTTCGGAATAAACCCGAGTCTCTCAAATAGCTTCGAGAATGCATTGGTGATCGCCGTCGAGTTTCTACGGAACAACGTCAAGAAGACGAGACCTACGATCCCTCCAAGAAAAAGGCCCAGCCCAATCAAACGAATCCGCGAAAAATCTTTCTGCAAAGAAGGCGGCGGCGTAAACCACAGCAGATTGACTGCAAAGAGCAAAATAACCGCCATCATGTCGTAAATGCGTTCGACCATGATTGTGACGAATGAAGCACTGGGTCTCACTCGTGGGTCGCGCATCGGTAGAACTACAGGTCTAACAACCTCGCCGGCACGTCCAATAAGAAATTGCGTTCCAAAGCCCACGGTTGTCGCACAGAACAAATCTGCGAACCTGGCGGGTCCTAATGGTTTAAGTAACGCACTCCATCTAAAGGTCCGGACGACGTACAAAAGGCAAATAATCAGGGTAGCTGCCGCCAGGAAGTAGGGGTTGGAATGGCTAACCGATAGGCGTACTTCATGCCAGTCAAGTTTTCGACCAAACCACCACAGGAGCAGCGCCGCCAACAGGCAAAGGCCGCCAAACTCGAGATATTTTCGATATTTTTGCTTTTTCAAGTCTTCCGAGGTTGCCGTTTGCCCTTGCTCAAACTTGACGTGCTTAGTTCACAAACCACAACATGTTGGGTCGCGGGCAAAGGCTACTACAGCTTAGTAGGAAGGGCAAGAAACCTCATCTGCAGCCGGAGACTATCAACTATTGCCAGTCTCTGCTATGACAGTTTAAGGTTAGCGGGAACTTTAGTTTAGAACGCGTCGTAATCCGCTGATGACAAGGGTTGCCACCTTGCCTGTTTGCAAATAAGGTAGCCGGAGAAGATGGGGTGGGGGCAATAAAGGCTTTGGCTGTCAGTGAGGGAGCCGAACTGGTTCGCAGATGTCGCGCAGGCGACGGCGCGGCATGGGAAGAGATTGTTCAGAGTTACTCGCGCCGCATCTACAACCTCGCCTACAGATTCACCTCAAGATCCGATACCGCTGAAGATTTGACACAGGAAGTTTTTGTCAGGGTCTACCGATCCCTGGATCAGTACGACCCAAAACAAGGAGACCTCCAAAACTGGTTGATGCGGTTAGCACGTAATTTAATCATTGACGATTATCGAAAACGTCAACGAACGCCGCATGACAATCACGCTGACGACGTAGCAGATCACAGCTATCACCTGCGATCGCGGTCGAATACAGTGCAGCAGGAGATGGAACGTAGGGAACTTGGCGAGCAGGTTCAAGCTGGAATTGACAAACTTTCGCCTGACCTGAGGACCTGCGTGATCCTTCGAGATATTGAAGAGTTGAGCTATCAGGAAATAGTAGACCTGTTGAGGATTCCGGAAGGGACAGTCAAATCTCGAATCAACAGGGGTCGTATTGAATTAGCAAAAATCCTTCGCCGGATGAAGGTTGTGGCGATGAGTGAGGCGTGATTTTTCCGAGAGCACACTTTCCAAGGGACGGGAAAGTAAGCTTTGAATAAAGTGGGGCAGGAAGCGAAAAACGATAATGCTTTGTTCTGATTTTGAGAACCAATTAACCGATTACATTGAGGGCGTAGTCGGACCAGACATCAACCGGGAAATGGCTGAGCATGCACTGCGCTGCCCAGTTTGCCACGAAATTTTGTCAGCGGTCCGAAGTACTGTTGAGGCCTGCAGAGTGGCAACAGTGCCGACGCCTTCGAGAGAACTCGAGGCGCGCATTCTTCAAAGAACGATACCTGAATCAGCGATGAGCTGTTCTGACTTTGAAGAATACTTGACCGACTATCTGGATGGCTTTTTGCCCGCAAATTTGTATCACCGGTGGGAACGTCACGCAGCGCTTTGTGATGACTGCACGGAACTTCCAGGTGATGTCGTTCGCGCAATCGGAGCCTGCTACACCTACATAGCTGAAGAAAAACCTGTCCCGTTTGGACTCAACGAGAAAATCTTGCAAGCCACACTAGGCACTGTCGTTCCTAAGGAAGTGAAAGCACCCTGGAGTTCTCGAGCCGCTTCATGGATGAGGCTTTGGTTGGATCCAATTATGTCGCCTCAGTTGGCTACTGTTGCCACAATGTTGTTGGTTTGCACGCTCGTCTTAACCAACACTGTTTCGGCTGACGGTTCCATCAGCGGTGTTTACAACGCAGGCTTGGCGGTTGCCGAACGAACCAGCGGTCAATCGAAGTTGGAGGCCGAAGAGGTAATTGATGATCTAAAGAAGACGACTGGGTCGGACGAACAAAAACCAGCGCCGCCACCACCGGCTAAAGATTCATCAGATCAGCAGAAGCAACAAAA
>JBKPQV010000602.1:0-3423 GCA_046734235.1 Acidobacteriota bacterium | reverse complement strand
TCGCAACCTTGGTGACGCACCACGAGCTGTTAAGGAGATGGTGGAGTCGCACCTTGATCCGGCCCAGCACGAAAAAGCAATTGGCGACTTCAAACGTGAATCTTTATTGCTGACATCGTTAGAGCACTCTTCGATACCAACCATCTACGACTACTTCTACGACGAGAATCTATGTCGGTTTTATCTCGTCATGAAATATATCTCGGGTGGCGATCTTGCTTCGCGAATGCGCGCATCGATGAACGGTCGCATCGACGAAAAGACGGTCAGCGAATGGGGAATGCAGGTCGCGGATGTATTGGAGTATTTGCATTCGAGACCCAAGCCGATCATCTATCGGGATCTAAAACCGGCGAATCTCATGATCGACGGCAATACCGGACGCGTGATGCTGATCGACTTTGGAATTGCCCGCTGGGTTTCGCAACAAGAAAAAGGAGTGACGGCGGTTGGCACCATGGGTTATGCACCTCCTGAGCTTTTTAGCGGACGGGTGCAGCCGGCATCAGACGTTTATTCTCTTGGGGCCACGATGTTTCATCTTCTGACTGGTGCGGATCCCCAGGACAACCCCCTTTTGATTTTTGACTTCTCGAAGAACCCTCGACCGCGTCAGATCGCTCCTTCGCTATCAAGTGAAATTGAAAAGATTCTCATGAAGTCTGTGGAATACAAGCCTGAGGATCGTTTTAGAACTGCAGGCGAGATGCGCAACGTGATCGCGGAGCATTTGGAGAATCTGTACGCGGGAAGAGTTAGCTACGGAATTCCAGGACCGCAGGTTGGCGGTGAAACCGTCCAGGTGCAAACGGTATATTGTGGATTCTGCGGCGGACGGATTGCCGCGGACGATGTATTTTGCGCGCATTGTGGGGCGCGTCAGCCCTTAGCGGGAGTCGTTTCAAGCTCTTTGTTACCTTCATCGCGACCGACAGCGAAATTGGTTGTTGCCGGAACTACTGAGTTAGATGCTTCGTTCATCTTGCAGAAGGACAGTAATCTTTTAGGACGAACGGATCCGCACTCAAATATTTTTCCGGAGATTGATCTCTCCAGATTTGATCCGGAGACCAAGGTATCGCGAAGGCATGCACGTATTTGGCTCGAAGGCGAGACCTTCCTGGTAGAGGATCTGGGTTCGGTTAATGGCACCGTAATAAATGATTCAGTGCGTCTTGCGCCGCGTCAGCCACGAGTCCTGGACAGTGGTGATAAGCTTCGAGTTGGCGAGACCACATTGCATTTTTTGGTAGGCTAAGGAAGTTGAAATAGGAGCTTTGAACTTGGGATTTGTGGTCTTTAGTTCAAGCGACAAAGTACAAAGCACGTAGAACAAAGAACAAGATCTAAGTTTTCAAGGCCAGACCCTTATTAATGACCGCTGCCCAAGGTTTGACACGCCAGCAACCAATAAGTCGTGCCGCTCGTGAAGGTGGAAAACGACTTCGAGCACCCTTTTCGCTTCGTTGCGGCGCTCTTTTGATTGATTACATCACGCTTGCTGCGATAGTCGTCCTCGGTACCCTCATTGCCCGGATGCTGGGAGGCGGCGCTCGCAGCGCAGGTAATTCAGCTGAAACCCTTGGTTTTTTGATCGCATTAGCCATGGCTGTGCTCAACCTTGGCGTGCTTCCAGGTTTGACAGGATTGACGGTCGGCAAATGGGCCACCGGCTTGAGAATTGAACGAAATGACGGTAATGAGATAGGAATCGGTCGCGCGTTATTGCGCCATTTCATTGGCTACCCACTGTCGTTTCTTCTGTTTGGCTTAGGTTTTCTTTTGGCCGCACTCACCGTGCGCGGACGAGGCTTGCACGATATTATTGCCGGAACTGTAGTTGTTCGTGAAGGTTCATTGTAAGGGTTCAAGACCAGACCGAAATGTCAGAACTGATAGTTAAATATCCCGATCGCGCCCCTGACCACTTTCCCCTTGGTCGTCTACGCATAACCATTGGTCGTTCCGCGAGAAACGATCTATGCATTCCTGATCCATTCGCCTCGCGTGTTCACGCCGAAGTGCGTCGTGAGGGAGATGAGTATCTTTTGCAGGATCTCGGCTCCGCGAATGGCACGTTGTACAACGGTTCCACCGTGCAGGGAGTGATCCCGTTGACTGGTGGCGGCCGCATTCAGATCGGTGAAACAGAAATAATTTTCGACGACGGCACCTACAACTCGAGTATGGGTGCCACCATGATCACAGATAACTCCGAAGCGTCACTGCCAGAGGCGACAATCGCACTGGCATCAGGGGATCGCACTACTTCAGGTTTACTCGAGGCAATTGAGGGCGCAAGGACCAAGCCTGAAGAGATTGCCGTCGTTTCTGGAGCTAAGACTGCTACCGCGGCGGCGACTGCCAAGCAAGGGGACCTGCTTGCGCTGATTAGTAAAGTGGGAATCACTTTACTGGCTTCGGCCACGCTGAACGAAACGCTCGAACAGATAGTCTCACTCGTATTCGAAGCAGTTCCGGCTGATCGATGTTTGATCATGATGCGCGACGAAGGCAGTGAGGACCTTCGTGTCGCGGTTGCTCGCTTGCGAGACAGAGTTGGCGAAGTTGGTGAAATTCGTGTTAGCCGCAACGTGCTCGACGAGGTAGTGATTCGTGGTAAGTCTGTTTTGACATCGGACGCGCAGCATGACCCGCGATTCGCAAGCGGAACAGTAGTCCTGCAAGGTGTGAGATCCGTGCTCGCAGTGCCTCTCGGCGTATCGGAAAAAGTCTTTGGAATTATTTATGCCGACTCACCAATTGCAGAAGGTCGATTTACCGAAGATCACTTGAAAGTATTAACGACCCTGGCATCGGTGGCTGCGATTCGTGTTGAGAACGCACGGCTTGTAGAAGAGCGCCTTGAGCGAGAGCGCCTTGAGCGCGAACTAGCTCTCGCTAGTGAGATTCAACAACGCTTTCAACCCACCGCGCCGCCTGTAGTTGGAGGCTATGAACTTCAGGGTATTAGTTTCCCCTGTTATGAAATTGGTGGTGATTACTACGACTTTATCGAGCGAGATGATGGCCGGCTCGTTATCGCACTCGGAGACGTTTCAGGTAAGGGAACTGCTGCCGCGCTCCTAATGTCGTCGCTGCACGCGGCGGTGCACGCACAGTCTGGTTCTCACGACACACTTGTTGAAACTATATCGGCAGTAAACAAGTACCTTGCGGACAACATCCCGGCGAACCGTTTTGTGACGCTCTTTTACGCTGAGCTCGATCCTGAATCTGGAGCGCTGGCATTCTTAAATGCGGGCCATAATCCACCTTTGATTGTTCATTCAGCGGGAACGGTAGAACAGCTTGCTTCAGGTGGTTTGCCACTCGGCATAAAGCGCGACGCAGACTACCGTGAAGGACGGACGCAACTACAACATGGTGATGTCCTTGTAATCTATTCGGATGGTGTGACTG
>JBKPQV010000601.1:0-5644 GCA_046734235.1 Acidobacteriota bacterium | reverse complement strand
CTCCTGTATCGCGCCACCAATTCGTCAGACAGAGCTGAACATAAATCTTGTTCTTAGCTGCTTCAGCAATCACCTTGTCGAGTTGAACAAAGGCTTCTTCATTCCATTGATCGGGTGTGAACCGGAAGGGATGGTTTCTAGGCCAATCAGCAAAATCGGCCATCGGCTTAATATCGTTTGGTCCACCTTCGCCGTAAGCCCAAACACGGACGACTTTGATTCCGGCGGCGGCGGCTTGTCGCAGTGTTTCTGGCATACGCTCGCGATCTTCGTCGCGATACATAACTGCCACGTTAGCCCCAACAAAACGAAAAGGCTCGCTGGCGATGAGAAAGCGACCACGATTCTGGCGCACGAATTCTTTAGCCGTTTTATCGCTCTTTTGTGGGCTGATCCCGAAAAAAAGAACCGCCGCGCTCCCAACCAGGACCAGCGCGGCGATCGCCAACAGTTTTTTATTCATCAAGACAATGAAACAACTCGGTCAATTAAACTAACGAGGACTTGTTAACCTTACAAAACCCATAATCGCACAAACCGCTCCCAATATTACAAACAGATTGAAGAATGCTCCTATTCCCAAGGCGGTCGTCAGATCGACTGAGTTTTGACTCATTCCAAGAAAGACAAACACACCGAACAACAGAAAGTGCAGGTGATAAACGATCATGCAAACTGCAGCGTAGGAAAACCAACGGGCAGACGGTCCAAATGCGGGCGAACGAGCGAAACCAAGCACGGCTGCTATTAACCACGCAACACCACCACCTATCAATAAGAGCAACGTGACCAAAAAAAAGTAATTTGGCTGTGTTGCGCGAAGCTGCTGGAAAAGGAGGAGCAACAATAGGGACATTTGAACGGGTTATCTCCTTGATGAGGGGTCTGAAACCAAAAAACAAGCGCCGCCTGCGCACGTGAGCCGCTTTCAGATCGTGCACAAACGGCGTCCAGAATAGTGTCGGGCTCAAGCGCAAGTCTTCGTAGCGGAGTGGAACGATCGCACTCTGCTCGTGGCACGGGCTCGCACCAGCCTACTGTGTAATGTGAATCTCCTCTTCCTTATTCACGTGACCCAGGAAATAGATCAGGCCGCAGACAAAAGCGACGGCTGCTAGAGCAAGTGCTATCCATCCAAAGCTGTGTCCGCCCGCTGGATCGGTGAAAGTAACAAACTTATAGAAGTAGAAGATCGCTCCCGCGGCCGCAGCTATACCTACGACGACCGCCAAGATGTCTTTAAGGCTTTTCATATTGAACCTCCGACCTATCGATCAATTTATGAAGGTTAAGAAAAAGCCGCGCGCTTTCACGTATGATGCCGCATGTTAACGCCGTGCTGACTTGAAATCAAGTGCCTGATTCGTGGATTTCAAGTCCAAATAGATCGATCCCAGACGGCAACCTGCAAGTATCGAAAAAGCCCAAAGAAACTGCCGATCTTTTAGGTTTGTTGGGCCAAAGATTTCTCAAGCGCACTCCTACAATATCACCCGCTTGTCGCCAGCACGACGAGTAATGCGCTCCCGGTCAAAATACTCCAACAAGGGGATCGCATACTTTCGTGAAACTCCTGCGAGGTCTTTAAAAGCTGCCACGTCGATCAACCGCTGTGGCTCGTGTGCGGCAGCATAGGTAATCAACTTCCCCTTCAAGTCGCTTATGACGTTTTTATGCATAAACAGATCGTTCTGCACCCGCAAAATTGAGCCATCCTCTATGAGCAGCTGCAAGACTTTTCTCGCCTGTCCTCGCATGTTTGCTGCCACGTTCGCGCGAGCCATCGCTTCATCAAGAGAAGGTGCTTCGACACCTGCGGTTAAATAGACTTGTTCGAGTTTCGATCGCAATTCGGAGTCTTGTTGAGAAAGGTCTACTTTGTGACTTGCAGCCCGAACAATATCCTTTTCGGAAACCAACTGACCACTCGCCTCCAGCTTTCCTATGACTGCGCCAAACAGTTCCGGAAGGCAGTGCGTAAAAACTCGTTCGCGCAAGGTCTCCCGTAGCATCCCACGCGCCAGGGGTTCTCGCTTGTGATGGCCATCAAGTTCAAGCATGGCGTTTCGAGAAAGTCGATCCAAACCGTCAGGCGAAATGAGGATATCCGCGGCTTGAGCCACCTTGCCTTCAACCTGTGCCTGCCTGCTAACTTCCTTCACTACTTCTTTCCGCCATCCTGTTACTGCGACCAGATCGTCCACGGTACAACCTCGCAAACCCGACAACTCGACAAATACCGACAGTTTTTCCGTTCGACTGGCACTTTGTAACCGATGCAATCGCTCTCGAGTAGTTTCAATCTCTTTACCCCGATGCTTTGTAGCGAGTGGATCAAGTACAACTCCTCCTGCAATTGTCTGCGCTGGAGAATAGCTGCGAATAATGAAACGATCACCATGCACGCCAGCTATTGGCGTTTCGAGCCGGAGTTGGGCCAAACCGGATTGACCCGGAGCAAGTTCGGCCGGCTGATCCAAAATGCGCACCCTCCCCAGGACTTCAGCAGCGCCAATGTGCAACCGCAGACGTGATCGTGATCTCACACCTCGAGTAGCATGGGGCAACACATTAATCTGCGCGTCGAAGATCTGCGTAGGACGCAGTAACTTCGGCTCGCTCAGCACTAAGCCTCGTTCAAGCTGACCAACGTCGACACCGCCTAAATTCACCGCGGTGCGCTGACCTGCTGTTGCCCTTGTTACTGACTGCCCATGGACTTGGACGCCTCGAACTCGCACCCTCATACCTCCAGGCAGCAATTCCAATTCGTCCGCTTCGGCGATCTCTCCGGAAATAAGTGTGCCGGTTACAACGGCACCAAAGCCTTTCATTGAAAACGCGCGATCGATCGGCAATCTCATCACAAGTTCTGAAGAGCGAGGGGGAACACTTTGGGCAATCTTCACGAGGGTCGAACGCAACCGATCTAGTTCGGAGCCTGTTTTCGAACTAACTGAGAGTATTGGAGCGTTTTCGAGAAACGTATGCGAGATAAGTTCCTTCGCTTCATCCTCGACTAATGACAGCATGTCGGCTTCAACAAGGTCACTCTTCGTGATGACAACCAATCCCTTTTGCACGTCAAGTAATCGGCAAATATCGAGATGCTCGCGAGTTTGCGGCATGACGCCTTCATCGGCAGCGATGACCAATGCCAGTACATCGATGCCATGCGCTCCGGCTAACATGTTTTTTACGAAACGTTCGTGACCCGGGACATCTACAAAACCAAAGCGCACGCCGTCGAGTTCGAGATCAGCAAAGCCAAGGTCGATGGTGATGCCTCGCTTCTTTTCTTCCGGGAGACGATCGGGATCAGTGCCAGTCAGGGCACGCACAAGCGCACTCTTACCGTGATCGATATGGCCAGCCGTTCCGATGATGATTGAAGGCATTGGTTGGTCTTGGGTCTTGGGTCTTGGGTCTTTGGCCTTTGCTCTTAGGTCTTTGGTCTTGGGTCTTTGGTTCTTGTGTTCCTAAGCGTTGCAGAGCGAACCCATAAAGACGCAAGGCCCAAGACCAAAGGCCCAAGACCAAAGCCCTACTTAACTATTTCAAAATCCATCCACTGAGTAGCTATACGCGGTTTTTCCTTTGCTCCATCGATAACAATGACTTGAAGCACATATTCACCGGGAGTCATCGTTTGACCTAATTGAAGTCCGCCGCCCGCTACGAGGCGCTTTAAGTCAACTTGATTGCCTGGATCAAAAGGCAGTTCCTTCCCGTTGAACAATAGCTCACCATTTTTGAAGACTCGTACTTGAATTTTTAGACTCGGTGTTCCTGTTTTATCTAATTGTGCGTTAAAGATCGTGAACCCATATGCTAATGCCATGTCGTTCTGCAGTTGACGCACTGCCGGACTAGCATTGGGACGAAAGTCAGCCTCAATTTCATCCTGCGCCGGTACCGCAGTCGCGGCGCCTGTGCTTCTTAAATAAGTATTTAGAGGCACGCCCCTGATAAGGATCCCGGAAAGAATGAGTCTGTTCTTTTTGATATCCGGGAGATCAATAAACTGACTCGCAGATCCGATCTTTTCCGTAGCTCGATCTCTAAGCGCTGTGCGAAGCTGGTAGGCGCCAGCCTTCTTGATGGGAACCATGATGTTATAGCTGAATCCTCCGTCAAGTACCCGTCTGAAGGCCTCATCCTTAATCCTAATCGTCTGTGTGTAACTAAATTGTTCAATAATCTGACCATTGTCTCCAAAGGCCACCGCTACAACATCAAACTCTGCCTTATGAGTTTTGTCAGGCTCCAGGGTAAATGTGAGATCTCGTGCATCGACGTGCATAAAGGAACGCATAGCCGATCCAGTCTTGGCATCATTAACAAAGAGTGAGGTAAGCCGTAAATGAATCCCGGCAGCACCAAAAGGAGAAGTGAGCGCTTCGACGATTTGTGAATGAGCAGATTGTGAGCTTGGTTTCTCATCGTCAGTGACCCCATAAAAACCATTCCGCATCCTTACTTTGTACTTTCCAGTACGGGTTATTTTGAGTGCGATGTGGTGGAACTTCGAACGTCCCTTAATTTGATCGAACGTCGACTCATCTGGTCGATAACCAATAAGGTAATAGCCGCCTTGATCATCCATGATGCGTTTCAAACCCATTGTCAAATCGTTCGTGTTCCTGATCGCGATTCCACCCGTTTGTTGAGCGAGATACTGCAAGCCACTTTGTGACTCGAAGAAGTCGGATCGTCTATTGGTGAGTTGTTGTTCTACCTGGTCCGCACTCAATTTCGAAGTATCGTCAGCAGCGGTAAGCCCAAGCGTTTGAAGACCTCTCGGATCTAATGTGTAGATCACAACAGAAGCGCGGTTTGCCTGGTCGGTGAGGCGTCTCAGAGAATCGAGAATCCGTTCATTTATTTCCACATCATTTGGTCTGAAGATTCTAAAACCATCCGAGAAGAGAACCACGCTCTTCCTCCCGGGGAGGTTTCCCAGTCCACGCACAACATAACTCAGTGCGCCCAACGTCCCAGCGGCAAAAACATCTTCCCGTAATCGATTGATAGCTTCTTCAGGATTAACAAATTTCTCGGCGCCCATTTCAGCTGCTCGAGGAAGAGTCATATCACGTCCGAATGGAGTAAAAGATCCAACAGCTCCGACGCCCATCGGATTCCATTTCACTTTGTCAACTGCTGCGTACAGCTGACGCTTATCTGAGGTGAATTGCTGCAAGGCTCCAATACCCGCACCCGTACGAATTATCGCAACCAGATCACCGGGTTGAATTTGCTGATCGATAAATTTTTTCAACGCCTCGCGGCAATAAGCTGCGCTTTCAAAGGAGAGCCCTAGATCATCTACTACTAAAGCGATCGTTCGCTGAACCAGCTCTGGCCGCAATGGAACAGTCGGAACTGGGGGAGCGGTCCTATCAACATTCTTCGCCGGGGAAGGAGTAGTCGTTAGTGGAGTTCTTTCGATCGGGATGTAGGAGAAGTTTGTGATGGTTTGACGTTTCCCATCTTCAAACATTTCCAACTCGTCGGGTCGCAGATCAGTGATATTCCGCCCGGCCGCATCTGTAATAACCGCGTCAACCTGAACCAGGTTTGTCGTGATCTTTACTACATCACTATCCTGCGCCTTTTGATTCTCATTCTTAATTTGTGGAAT
>JBKPQV010000600.1:0-6689 GCA_046734235.1 Acidobacteriota bacterium | reverse complement strand
GGCAGGTCATTGATCTGCTTTTCAAAAACGGTGGTAGCGATTTCGCCATTCTCGGTATTAATTAGTGACTGAGAATCAGAAGCTGTCGTAAGCACCACTTCAGACACCACGCCCGCCTCCAATTGCAGATGAACCGTCGCGGGGCTACCTACGTTGACCTTAACGTTTCGAACCTCTGTCTTCTTGAATCCCGAAGCCTCCGCCGTCAGGATATATTCGCCAGAGCGCACATCCGTGAAAACGAAACCTCCTTCGCCGTTAGTCGTGCCCTTAACCTCGCGGGTGGTTGCCATGTCAATGAGCATTACCGTGGCTCCCTGGATAACTGCCCCTTGTTCATCCTTGACAGTGCCGTTCACTGTCGAGGTTGTCGTTTGTGCAAGCGAGGTGGATATGAATACTCCACACAGCAGGAAGAGGTTAATTGCAACTGCAAGGGGTGTGTTAAGCCTGGAATACTGATTTTGGAACATAGCGGGCTCCTTCCATTTCCAATTTTTCGTAAGTTTGTGGTGGAGGCTGGTGACTACACAGCACTGAGGTTTTTACTTGAGGCAATGTGTGTACCTGAACACTCAATCGAGTCGGTGCAGTAAGGATCGATTGAGCCTTCTACAAACGAGGTAGGATGGGATTGAGATTCTAGGATCTTAGTTCAGCATTTCGGAAATTTCGGGTGGGCCCGAAAGCGTGGGGTGTCCAATATTTTGGAAATTTTAGTCTACGCCAAAAGGTGTTTTGCTTCATTCAAGACGTTGCGAATCAACCTAAAGTTTCGCCGGTCAGGTGCCGGCTCCTGCGGTCCTCTTCTTCCTGCTTTCGAGCTAACCCCGAACGACTGTCGTAGGCTCGAAACCCAGGCAGTCCCAGCAATAGCAGAGCCGTTCCCAATACACACAGAATGCCACCGGAAACCACTGTTGTGCGAATGCTGAAGAAACTCGCGACGATGCCTGATTCCGCATTCCCCAACATTGGACCGGTGTGATAGCTGATTAATTCGATTCCTGCGAGTCGGCCGCGCAAACGATCAGGAATGGTTTGGTTCCAGATGATCATCCGAAACACTCCACTGATCATGTCGGATGCACCTGCGACGGCCAGGCAGAGTAGCGCAAGCCACAAGCGCCCGGCCAAACCAAACGCGATAATTGCCAGGCCCCAACAAGCCGCAGCAATTCCAACGGCAAGGCCATGCCTTTGGACTCGATTAGTCCAGCCAAGCATCACTGACATCACGAGCGAACCGACCGCCGGTGCCGCATAGAGGAAACCTACAGAAGCACCTCCGTAACTCTCAGCAAATGCCGGGAACAGTGCCATCGGGATTCCAAAGAACATGGCATTCATGTCGACCAGATAAGTGCCCAGCAACTCTTGACGGCTGCGCGCGTATCGCAAGCCCTCAATAATAGATTTGAGTCCAGGCCGATCTGCTTCGAGGGGCGGTGGCACCGCCTTCATTAGTGTCAGCGCAATCAGCGATACCATGAAAGTAAATAGATCTACTGAAAAAGCGAGCGCTGGACCAAACGTAACAACCAGCAATCCTCCCACTGCGGGACCACCGATCATAGCGATGCTTCCGCGGAATGCCTGAAGCGCTGCCACCGAAGGCATCTGCTCGCGCTCCACGATACGTGGGATCAATGCTTCCAATGAGGGACGTTGCAACGCAGTTAGAGCAGCGAAGACTGATGCACAAGCGAACAAGACCCATAATTGTGGGCGAGGCAAACGAGCGTTGATTATTAAGACGATCGATCCAACGGCCAACGCCGCTTCAGTAATGCGGACCATAAGACGTCGATCGAAGTAGTCAGCAAGCGCGCCGCCGACAAAACCCATAATGAGAACGGCAACGAACTCAGCCACTCCAAGCATACCGACCGCAAAAGAGGACTTCGTCAGTTGGAACACCTGCCAGGGTAAAGCTACGAAAGTCATCATCGAGCCGAAAAATGTAATTGACTGGCCGAGGTAGAGCAGTCGAAATTCGCGCGAGTCGCGTAACGGCGTGAAGTCGAGTGTGAACCAGTTCCGTGGACCTTGCGTGTCTTCAGGTTGGTGTTCAATCTGCGCAGAGGGGTCAGGTGTGAGATGGGTGCCGGGTTGAGAAGATTGTTTTTTCACGCTTTGCCATAATGTTATTCGCTTCTGTGCTGGAGAACCAGAAATGCCAGGGCAAATCATTAAACCCTTTATGGGCGCGATATATTTGATCGATTCTCAGATGCTCTAAGAATTTCCGGCAATTAATTTCCGACCAACGATTTGCCTATTTGGGCCCTCAAAGTCCACAGAAGCTCGATTTTTCTAAATAGATTATGAAGGTACCAGTAACCCCCTTCTTTTCTTAGACAGCTAAGGAGAGTAGAAACCATGAGTAAGAATCGCCCCTATTTGATTCTAGTATCACTGCTGTTACTCAGTTGTATTTGCCTGGCCCAATCCGGGCGCCAGTCCGCAAAAACAAAAAACCCCAAAGTTGCCGGGCAAAAGCCATCCTCGCCAATAGTTGAAGCGACTGCGGATGTTCCTTCAACCAACGCTGGTCGGGCAAAAATTCCACTTTTGGTTGCGCTATCGCGACCGCGACGCTTAGTCATGCTTCCTCCTTCCAACCAGTTCTATGCGGAGCAAATTGCAAGGAGCCTGGGGAAGCAGGATCGACTGACCGTTGAGTTCGAGCCGCAAAGGGTCAAGGTCGAAGACGCACCAGCTATGCTGCGTGCAAGAACGCGAACTTACATGTTGCTTCTAAGATTCGAAGAATTCGACGACCGGGATGACAGCAAGAGTTGCGATGTTACGGATTCCAAATGGGTGACATCATACAAAATGGATTACACACTGCTAGCTCCTGAAGGCCACATCTTAAAAAAGAGAAGTATCCAAACTTTTTTCAGCTGTGCCCGTGATGTAAAACCGCTTTTCGAACTCTTTGTTAAGAATTGCGTCAACAGGTCTCGAAATACGCTGGATGATTCTGCCGTACAGTGTATGACCCAGCATGTGCTCAACGACCTACGACTTTGAGAAGTAGGAGCAGCAGCTGGGAGAAGGTATCGGTGCCTCGGCACCTCTGTCCTTTTTCTAGCTGAGCCGCATCTCGTGAGAGAGCCTCGTTCCGATCCAAGGAATTTCGCGCCGATGGATGAAGAGCAGAATCACACTGAATACAAACACCATTACGGCTAAGCCGAATAACTCACCGTTGTCTCCCACAGCGGTCAGCTTGATTCCAAGCATGGTTAGATGGGCCATCAAGGCTCCGCAGATTGTTCCTAATGAGAGGATCACTCCGAATATTGCGGTGCGTGGAACGAGTAAGAGTATCGACGCAATCAACTCGATTACTCCAGAGCCAATTCGGCCCCATGGTTCAGCGCCCAACGTAGAAAAAATGTAGACAGATTCCTTTGCGCCGGAAAACTTGAAGAACAAAGTTTGTAGAAGGATCACGGCGACAACAATGCGAAGGCTCCAATCAAACGTTTTCAATACTTTTGCAGCTGGCATCTCAATACCTCTACCTAAGAATTAAGAACTTCCTGTTCTGTTAGTCGAAGATGTCGGCCAGACCTTTCATTGTCGCCGCCGGAATTTTTGGAACTTTTGAACACGAGCGAAAGCAGATGTTTGAGCGAAACTGGTGTTAGGCCACGTTTCCGGTTTTGGTCAGCAATCTCAAAGGCAATCCGCCACTGCGCAAACAAGACTCGATACGCCTGGAAGAGACTGTTCTTCGGATCGTAGATGTTCGTCGATTCAGAGGTGACTCCATTCAGCTCGACGATCTTGAAATTGCGGCCCTGCTTGAAATCATCAAGTGACGGGGTACGGATATCGAATCGTCCAAAGAAGAAACCGTCATAGCCGCGGGCAATCCGGTCAAGGGCTTCTTCAAGCGCTTCGGTTTTGATGTCGCTGCCATCCAGAAAAATACTCCCACGGTAGTGTGTGCCTATCTCGATTAACTGAATGTCCTCGCCTATCGACGGTATCTCTAATAGTCGCTCCTTCTGGTTTTCGAAGTATGCACTTGCCAGACAAATTGCTCGCTTGTCTTGGAGAATGAGTGACTCCAGATTATTTGTCCCGTCACCAATGACTGACGGAAAAACTTTGCGGGTTATCGAGAAGATTCTTCCTGTAAGTTCGTCCGGGTAGCGATAGTAGAAGACCCCGAACTCTGAACCAGGAGCGTACTGCTGGATGATCACGTCTCCATCGGCTCTGCTCAAATAGTCTTCCAGCTCTGATTCTGATTTGACGATTGAGACACCCGAACCTCGTTCACCGGCGTTGGGTTTAAGGACGACGGGAAAGTCTAAGGAATGTTGCAGCATGAAACGTCGCGCATGATCAAATCTTGATCGAGAGTCTTGCAACAACACCGTCAAGGGAATGAACTGTGGTGCGTTACGTTTCAGCCCGGATAAAATCGCAAACTTCGATTCACCAACAAATCCGCTTTCTTCAATTGCAGGATTGACGCAAGTAAAAAGAGTCAGACTTCGATATTTGATTCCCAGGTAGATAACGTAAAGAACTACTGGTGGATAGAAGAACCAAAGTGGCCAAAACTCCCAATGCGTTAGACGACGCCAACGTCCAACGAGTAGACGACGGCCGCGAAAAGTGGTGACTTGTAAGGAAATGCGAACAACGAGGAAGACAAAGCCAACTACGCCTGCCGACTTCAGGAAATAGGATCGTTGGGTAAGCAAGATCGACTCGGTGATTTTGCCGCCTGCCAGCATTGCCCCACCGACAAGTAACGGAGTCCAAACCGCAGCCGCAACCAGGAAGTACAAACTAAACTTCCATAGGCTTGTGTCGAGCAGACCTGCGGCGAAGTAAGTAGGTAAACGCGTACCCGGAATGAACCGACTAATTGCGATAGCAGCGACTCCCCTCCGCCGAAACCATATTGAGCAACGTTCGACGTCAGCCTCACGCACAAACCATTTGAGAGGCGCACGTCTTAAGGCCAGACGACCAAAGCAACGTCCCGCCAAAAAAAGCAGCACATCACCAACAAAAATACCGACCAGACACGCAATCACTCCGACGGGGAAACTAATTCGACCTTCTGCAATCATCACACCAGTGCTTATGCAAGTAATGTCTTCAGTGACGAGCGTCGACAAGGCGATGAAGAGGAAGATAAGCAACGTCGACTGCCCTAACGTTGGAGCGATGAACGTTTTGGCAACACCACTCGTTTGCCACAACACAATCGACAGCGCCAAGAGGATTAGCAACCCGATGACGCCGATTCGTTTGTATGTGGGTTGTAGGCTCATTTCTCTTAACAACGACTTAATTTCACAATTTCAGTTGCAGGTGATTCACACGGAGATCCCGCTTCATGCCGAAACTCGATCTCATCATTCGATACTGTTACCCGGCTCAGGCTCACGGTTCGTGCGCCTTCTCGATGCATGCAGACCGAATAGGCTCCCCGTTCTGGAAGATGGCTGCGATGAAATTGATCGAGGATTTTGTGATCTGCGGGCAAACCGTTGGTAATAATTTCAAATTGCCGCGAACGTTCTGCTGCTATCCCGGGTTCTTTAGCCGATGACGAAGTTAAAGGAACTCGTTGCTCGGCGTCTCCATCGATAGAAAACCTCCATCGGTCCCATTGAAAGAGTAACGCTGGCGAATCAACGGCGATGACGAGTAGGGTGAATGGTCGATAACGCGAAAGGTCAACGCCGTTCAGTCGTTCCTCGATGCTGTCAGTCAACTGACAATCCAACAGATCGAGAAGTAACAGTCCTCTACTGATGTATTCCTTGTCAGTTTCGATTTGAATATCTCCATACCTGTTCAAGAGACAAAGTGACAAACCAAATACGTTAACGCCAATCCATGATCCACCATGATCGCCATCGATCGGCGCAACATACCTCACCCCACGAACTTCATTCTCGTGAGGTCCGAATGCGGGTCTACGTGAATCACGTTCATCCCGATTCGAGAAAAGAACGTAGCCGTCCGCCGTTCGTGTCCAGGTTACTGTGCACATACAGTCTCTTGTTTCCAATGTTTTAGAGTCGAAGGTGCAACACCAAATTCTTCACCAGGGTCAACTTCGTGCAGTCGAAGAAGCATCGCAATTAAAGCGAAATGATGAATCGTGTGACTCCTCAGAAAATCCAACTCCCGTAACACCGAGGATCGACTCCAAGAAGATCCATCCTCCGTACAAACCAGAAGATGTTCGTTTGCCGAAAGTAGGGCGAGACTTTTCAAATCGATAACACAGTCATCGATCTTCCTAAGCGCATAAAATCGATCTTGCTCCACTCGTACATCTCTCAACCGCTGGTTGTAGTCAATTCGTGATTGTGGGAGGCCTTCAATGAAACTTGAATAGAAATCGAGTATGTGGCGTAGGTGCCCACCGACACTGCCCCGCGCAGAAATTGGCGTAAGCGCCCTAAATACACAGTCGTCGAGTCGTGCAATCATCGCCGCCGCCTGGTTTAGCAGTCCGATGCAGTCGCTGATGTGATCTTTTGTTTGCATACTAGTGGGCGGCGACCGGCGTAAATTGAGCGTTAACTGCCTGCCAAAGTTTTGTTGATAAGACACGGCGATCTGAAGCGACCACTGGTTCGCGACCAAACGTGAGTTTTGCGCTGACACCTGTCAATTGCATCAAGCGAAAGAAG
>JBKPQV010000599.1:0-12496 GCA_046734235.1 Acidobacteriota bacterium | reverse complement strand
GCCTTCAAAGCAACGTGCCTTGCACCATAGATTGCGTCGCCTGAAGTTTGCAATGCGTTGCCGATAACGGTGTGGTCAATGTCGTTTGGAGATACTTTCGCGGAGTCCAAAGCACCGCGAGCAGCAACAGCACCCAGGTCTATTGCTGATACATCTTTCAAAGCGCCAACGTACTCTCCCATCGGTGTGCGCTTGCCATCCAAAATGAAAACTTCCTTCGTCATTTACTTCTCGACTCCCTCTGTTTCAAATTTCCCACCTCGCAGAAACATAAGAGCCTAGCAGACGAGTTAGCTGGAATCAATTTTGGGCAGGGAGGACGGGTGGAATTGCTGATTGCTGATTTTGCAACGCATTAATTAAATCAACAATCAGCAATCAACAATCAGCAATCATTTTCACTGACTAAAGCGGTGAGTAACTAAATAACGATGGAGTAGTTCTTCGAGGAAGCCTTCATAGGTGAAGCTCGCCAGATCGTAGCTGGGTCGAATCTTGTACATGATGGGTAACGAAACACGCCAAGCCATCCATTGACGAGGCATGTCTGCCAGATCCCATCTGCGCCGCAGAAATGTTTCAACAACCTGGATCTCGCTTTCTGTTAAGACATTTATGTTGGCCTGGAAGTCGACCGGTTTGAATGAGCGGCGAAGCGCAGGGTCACTCACCGGAGAAGCAAAGACCTGGGCAAATGCTGGTGCTTCTGCTTCGCGTTCACGAACAACAACGGTCCCCGCAACCATATCGCCAATCCGCTGATCACGAGTGGTCGAGAAAACTGAGATCAGTCCGATTGAGTAGAACGGGGCCGGCATCATGTCAACACTGCGAAGAAAGTTGCGAATGGAAGATTCCCAGAAGGTGATTGGTCGACCGTCTTCTCTGATCACCCGAAGTTTCAGCCAACGCTTGCCTGGTGTTTGGCCGCGCCAGATCCATTCAAAGAAAGCAAAGTATCCAGTGAGGATAAGAAATAAGATTACGATCATCACCGCTATGACCCATTTCGGAGCAGTCGAAAAGACTTCCTTGATGTCCGAAGAGTTTGCGACGATCAAAAATCCTCCCGCTATAATTGCGAGCGTTAGAACCTGGATAGTGTGATCGATCGCGCAGGCAAGAAAACGGTTACCAATTGAAGCCAGCCCAAAGTGCAATGGCACTCGCTCGGGAGTTTCGATAATTAGAATGTCTTCAGTTGCCAGAGTGGCTGACATGAATTCCTTTAGTTCAAACGCCACGTACTCGAATAAAGCGTCGTTTACCAACTTGAATGAGGCGCAGTTGATCAACATCAATCGTAACTTCAGCATTCGCTTGCGAGTGTTTCTCTCCATCTATCGAAACGCCACCCTGCTCAATTAAACGTCGAGCTTCGCCCATTGATGGCGTCAATTGAGTCTCAACCAGGAGCTTGGGCATTTTCCAAACACCGGCAACAACCGATCGTTCTTCAACATCTTCAGGCACCTGCTTGCCACGAAAGATAAGATTGAATTCTTCTTCAGCTTTTGCCGCATCAGTCGCCGAATGAAAATCCGCTACGATATTTTTTGCCAACTCGACTTTGAGATCTCTCGGATTTCGGCCTGCATCGGTCGACGACTTAAGCACACCAATCTGGTCCGCGGTTAGATCGGTACAGAGCTCGTAATAACGCCACATCATTTCGTCTGAGATCGACATCACCTTGCCAAAAATTTCCTGTGGCGGCTCGTTGATGCCGATGTAATTCCCCAAACTCTTCGACATCTTCTGCACACCATCAGTCCCTTCCAGCAAAGGCGTGATCATGGCAACCTGCGATTCCTGACTGTATTCGCGCTGGAGGTTTCGCCCGAGTAACAAATTGAATTTCTGATCGGTGCCACCCAGTTCGACGTCTGCTTCCAACGCCACCGAGTCGTAGGCCTGGGTTAGTGGATAGAGGAGTTCGTGCAAAGCAACGGGCTTTTCTTCCTTGAGTCGCTTCGCAAAATCATCCCGTTCAAGGATCTGCTTTACGGTGACGTGCGAGGCAAGGCGAATGAACCCATCTGAACCGAGCTTGTCCATCCACTCCGAGTTGAAACGTATTTCAGTCTTTTCGGGATCGAGAAGCTTGAAGATCTGTTCTTTATAAGTCTCGGCGTTGGCGTTGATTTCTTCTCGGGTCAATTGTGGGCGAGTGGCGCTTTTGCCTGAAGGATCACCGATGAGCCCGGTGAAATCACCAATCAAAAAGATCACCGTGTGGCCCAATTCCTGAAACGCCCGGAGCTTGCGAATAACCACTGTATGGCCCAGGTGAATGTCCGGCGCTGTAGGATCAGCACCTAGTTTCACTCGTAATGGCTTCCCGGTAGTCGCCGATTTCTCGAGCTTCGCCTTAAGGTCCGACTCGCGAATAATTTCTACAGTCCCTTTGCGCAGATATGATAGTTGTTCGTCAATCGTCATTGTGGTTAATCACAACTTTAATCAGTGGTTTGGGTCTAGGCCCGTAGGCATTAGGTCTTCGGTATTGAGACTCTGAACTCGGTTGGATGAGGTCAGTACCACGTCGCGGTAGCGGTGGGTCCGCTGAGATCTGAGCCTTCGATTTCGAGGGCCCACCGCTACTGCGACGTGGTACTGACCTCATCCAACCGAGTCCGGAGTCCAAAGACCCAATACCGAAGACCTAAGATCCAACCGTTCGCATAGAGTAGCCCATCTCGCAAATCGTGCGCTATGCTCATCGGATAATCGTCCGTCAGAGGAAACAACTATGGTAACGGAAACACCTGATGAACAATCAGCTACGCAAACTCCTACGAACCCACTAGCAGGTTCCCGAATCGCCTTCATCGGACTCGGAGTGATGGCCGAAGCCATGGCCGCAGGTCTATTGCGAAAAGGCCTGGTAAAACCCGAACAATTGGTCGGCAGCCATCCGCGAGAACCACGTCGTGAAGAATTGTATGCGAAATACGGAATTCAAATGTTTGAACAGAATCGCGATGCTGTTATTGCAGCGCATCCTAATGATCCTCAGTCGGGTTCGTTGGTAATTCTGGGAATCAAACCTCAACGCCTGGGCAAGGTGCTCAGCGAATTAAGAGGGTCAATTGATCAGGACCAAGTGGTTGTATCCGTAGTGGCGGGCGCAAAGATCGAGACAATTGCCGACGAACTTTTGCATGCAGCGATTGTGCGCACTATGCCGAACACGCCGGCACAAATTGGCGAAGGTGTAACCGCATGGACCACCAGCAGCGCGGTCAGCGAACAACAGGAGATACAGGTCAAAGCACTGCTGGAAGCGTTGGGAAAAACCGTGCGTGTGGAAAACGAGCGACAGATCGATATGGCGACGGCGTTGAGCGCAACTGGACCAACTTACATCTTCCTCGTAATGGAAGCGCTGATCGATGCTGGTGTGCACCTGGGTTTTTCTCGACATGTTTCACAAGAACTGGTGCAGCAGATGATTCTTGGTTCGGTACTCTTTGCGAGAGAGTCACACAAACACCCTGCCGAACTGCGCAATATGGTTACCTCACCTGGCGGCACATCCGCAGAAGCCATCTATCAAATGGAAAAGGGTAGCCTTCGCACGGTGTTGTCGAAAGCTGTGTGGGCGGCCTTTCAAAAGGCCGAAGCGCTGGGAAGGAAGTAATATTTAGGATTTCAGATTTCAGATTTCAGATTGCGCTTGTGAAATCTGCGAGCTCGAAGTCCACCCACGTAAGAAGCAATACTCTTCTAGTCTGCATATTGCAATTCCTGTCAGAGACCTTCGGTTCGCTGCTGAGCAATCTGAAATCTGAAATCTTCAATCTTAAATATTTAAGGTCACAAACATCGATTTTGTGGTGTTACCTCATTGAAAGACCCTTCGGGAGGTAACCATGAAATTATTAGTCGTCGCAATTACCACAATACTTTCTTGTTCATTGGGTGGGACATTCCCACCATTCGCCTTTGATTCCAACCTGCTTGGCCTTGCCGACGGGACATCACAAGAAGTTCAACAAACCCCCGAAGTTTCGCCGGATATTAAGGCAAAGATAGAGAAACTAACGTCGACGAACGCAGTCGAACGCGCGGAAGCGGCTTGTCGTCTCGGCGAACTCAAGGCAACTGCAGCTATTCCCGCACTGGTCAAATTATTAAGCGACGATACGGAAGTACAGCAACCCGTTTGCGGTGAACGAAACAAATGGGCTGATGACAAGTTTTCGAAAACCACCCCCGGCGAAATGGCCGCAGTGGCGTTGTCACGAATGGGTAAGGTTGCAGTCGAACCGCTGATCGCAGCGCTGAAGTCAGACGCCTGGCAAGCCCGGGAAAATGCAGCGTTTGCGATGGGATTGATTCGCGATGATCGAAACGTTGAACCACTTATCAGCGCTCTAAAAGATTCAGCCTGGCAAGTAAGATCGAAAGCGGCCTGGTCGTTGGGCCTCGTTGGCGATCATAGAGCGGTTGAACCGTTGGCTGCTGCTTTGAAAGACAGCGCCGAGCAAGTTCGTTCACAAGCGGCTTGGGCGCTGGGATTAAAAGGTGACGAGCGCTCTGTAGAAGGATTGATTGGGGCTCTTAGCGATGCCAGCCCACAAGTGCAAGCTCAGGCAGCCTGGGCACTCGGACTTAGAGGTGATTCGCGCGCCGTCGAACCGCTAGCAATCGCGTTGCAAGCTACCGATGACCACACCCGTGCACAAGCTGCATGGGCACTAGGACTAAAAGGTGATCCGCGAGCCGTTGAACCGCTAATTGCCGCTTTAAAGGATACCAATGCGCACGTGCGATCACAGGCTGCATGGGCACTCGGACTAAAAGGTGATAGCAGAGCCGCCGAACCTTTGAAGGAGGCGCTCAACGATCAAAGTGAAGACGTTAGAAAGCAGGCTGCGTGGGCGCTAAAAATGCGCAGGCTGATGAATCCATAGGTCCAATTGGTCCTATTAGTCCTATCTAAATCGGCTAATTGGACCAATAGACGAATAGGACCTATTTCCTCACCACTCTCCTACCTACAATTTCAAATTCGCCGCTTACCACCAACGCTAGCGCCTCGGGATAGAGCAAGTGTTCCTGTTCCAGGATTCGAGCGCTCAGCGTCTCGGCTGAATCATCATCCAAAACCGGTACGACACGTTGCGCGATGATTGGACCACCATCGAGTGTGTCATCGACGAAGTGTACGGTGCAACCACTAAACCTGACACCATGTGTAATCGCTTGTTGTTGCGCGTCGAGCCCTGGAAACGATGGCAGAAGACTCGGATGGATGTTCAGAATGCGATGGGGAAAGGCATCAGTAAAACAGGGAGACAACAGGCGCATATACCCAGCAAGACAAACCAGATCAACCTTGCGGGATTTCAGGGCCGCGACGATCTCAGTTTCATGCTCCTCTCGGATCTTGCCTTTGCGCTCTACGACAATAGTTTCGTATCCAAGTTCCTGCGCTGCCTGCAAACCTTTCGCGCCTGGTTTATCACTTGCTACTAAAACTATTTCCGCATTGGATACAACACCAGTTTTGATTGCCTCGCTTAAAGCGAGCATGTTGGAACCGCGACCGGATATTAAGACTGCAATGCGAGTTGGTTGAGTCAGACTGGGGCTCCGAAAAGAAAATCGTTATTCGATCGTAACGTCTTGCGTACCATGGATCACTTCACCAACCTCAAAACAAGACTCGGCAATAGATTCGAAATGTTTCTTGATGAACGGACGATCCTCTGGTGAGCAGACGATTACCATGCCAACACCCATGTTGAATGTTCGATACATTTCTTCGTCTGATACATTGCCAATCGAACGCATCAATTCATAAATCTGCAGTACGGGCCAGGAACCTGTTCGGATTTTAACGGCGGTTCCTTCGGGAAGAATTCGCGGAATGTTGTCCGTCAATCCACCACCAGTGATATGAGCGAGCCCTTTGACCTTTCCTGTTTCAAGTAGCCCATCTAACGGCCGGAGATAACTTAGATGGGTTTGTAGGAGTGCTTCACCGATAGTCATCTTCAACTCGGACAAATGTGTATCCGGAGTGTATCCAGCAACTTCAAAAAAGAGTTTTCGAGCAAGTGAATAACCGTTCGTATGCAGTCCCACGGAAGGCAATGCTAATAACACATCACCAGCAACAATCGATTTGCCATCGATGATCTTTTCGCGATCAACGACGCCAACAATGAATCCCGCGATGTCGTATTCACCTTCCTGATAAAACCCGGGCATTTCAGCCGTCTCGCCACCCAATAACACGCAACCATTTGTTCGACAGCCATCGGTAATGCCTTCAATCACACTTGCCACAACTTCCGTCGAGAGCTTTCCAGTTGCAATGTAGTCAAGAAAGAAAAGTGGCCGAGCACCCTGGACAAGGATGTCGTTCACGCAATGGTTAACAAGATCGCGTCCAACCGTGTTGTGAATTCCTGTCGCAAAAGCAATCTTCAGTTTTGTACCGACGCCATCAGCAGAAGCAACGAGGACTGGTTGGGCCATGTTTGGAAAGGCCCCGTCAAACATTCCACCGAAGCTACCGATTTCGGACAGCGTGCGCTGGTTGAAAGTCGTTCGAGCGAGTTCTTTAATACGGTCAGTCGCGCGAGTCGCCGCGTCGATATCAACTCCCGAGTCACGATAAGAGATTGGTTTCATTTAGTCTTGGGTCTTGCTACAGAGACTGGGTCAAAACTCGCACGAGAGAAATCATAACCACAAAGTCACCAAGACACTAAGACACAAATCTCAAACTGTTTGAGTTGGTTCATATCTTTGTGCTTTAGTGTCTTGGTGACTTTGTGGTTAAGTTTCTTTCAAGCAAAGCCGTAGAGCGGGCTCATTTCGCCCCCTTTAGCGAAGTCTTGTCCGGTGGACCAAAATCACCGTAAGCTATAAAACCAGAACGCGACGAATCGTCCTTTTGTGGCGTGCGGCCAGCGAAAAGATCTTCGGTCGTTTCTTTTGCAACCTTCACATTGACATCGCCTTCCTTGCCTCGGGTTGTAATTGTCACCTCACCTTGAAGGTCAGTTCGATAAACTTTCACCCCCGCCCCCTTCAACCTATCGAGAACAGATTGCGCCGGATGACCATAACGATTCCATGCCCCACAGGAGACAATCGCGATTTCCGGCTTCACTCGTTTTAAGAAATCAGCAGTTGATGCGTATTTCGATCCATGATGAGCTACCTTCAGTACTTTCGCTTCAAGATTCAGCTCTTTGGTTAACAAGCGGTGTTCAGTCTGCTCCTCCGCATCTCCTGAAAGTAACATTGAGAACGCGCCGTAATCTAAACGCATCACTATCGAATTCGCATTCGCCTCGTTTCCTCCAGTTTTCATCTGGTCCTTTACGAATAAAGGCTCGATGGGAGACATCACAGTTAGTAGCGCGCCATTTCCCAGATCGTATTTAGTTCCGGGCTGCGCCTTTTCATAGTGCGCACCACTATTCTTCAAGGCTTCCTGATAGTCATCGTAAAACCTGGTAATAGCCGGCCCCTTAGCTGGCTTCTTGTTCTGAGGCTTCTTTGTGTTTGCAGCACCAGCCGGTTTCTGTTGAGCGATGAGTTCAGGCGGAATTGAGGGTGGTTGCCCGTTATCAATCACATTCAAGGTCTTAAAAGCTTTCAGAACTTCCGTTGCTCCTCCCATATGATCAGGATGCGGATGAGTGATAACCAGATAATCGATCTGTTGCACGTTATAACGCTTGAGCGCTTCAACCACTACCTTGCTCTTGCTTGTATCACCTGCATCAACGAGCACTGTCTTACCGCCAACACTAGTAATCAATATGGAATCACCATTGACTGGTCCAACGTCGAGAATTCTTACTTGAAGTTCACTTGAGGGCGGAGGTGGTTTCTTTCTCCACCAGGGCAAGGCGTATCTATAGATTAGAAAGCCTGATGCCGCAATTAAGACAACGAGTACGGCAACAGCACAACCACATCCTCGAGTAGCTCTTCCCAAAAACGTTCCTCTTGTCTGATTTAGTTAATCACCCGAATCTGCGGAGGCACATCGACCTGGTTGGGGACGCGCATGACAGTCGGCTGGACCGAGTAGTCGCCTTTCACGTAAGAATCTAAAGCATCCTTCGCCTTTACCACTTCCCAAATCGACTCCGGGCTCAGAACCTGCTCCAGCATAAGAATGAGCCGGTCGCCATCCTTGTGCTTAAATTTGATTGGATTTACGAACGTGAGTTTTTTCGAGCCATAAGCATCAAGGCCAAAACCTTCAGTCCTGTTTGCCAGTAAGCGCGCACCTAAAACAGGATCCAGTATTGTCAATGAGTATCTAAATCCAACTATTTCCGATGCCGATTCATTTGCCAGGCGACATCGGAGGATATAACCGCCACCCTTTTCTACGACCACTGCATCCTGAACGTTTAACGGCAATCCAACTACTTGAAATACTTCAACCGAAAACGATCGGGGTTTGGGTTTCGCCGGGGCTTGCTGCCCGCTTACCACACCGCTCACGACACAAACCAAAATCGATGTCGCCAGCAATAGTCGCATAACGCCTAACCTTCAGCAGCAACTGACTCGCGATCTCGTTCCCACATTGTTTCAGCTTCACGCGTAATTTGAGTCGGATACTTACCGTTCCAGCAGGCAACGCAAGTTTCGCTGGCCGACATTCCAGAAGCTTCAATCATTCCTTCCAGGGACAGGTATCCCAACGAATCGGCTTCAATGAACTTCCTAATCTCTTCAACCGACATGTTGGCGGCGATCAGTTCCGATTTATCGGGAGTGTCAACACCGTAGTAACACGGACTGATTGTGGGCGGGCAACTGATTCGTACGTGGATCTCTTTGGCTCCGGCATCTCGAACCATCCGAACAATCTTTTTAGAAGTTGTGCCACGCACAATCGAGTCGTCGATCAGAACCACGCGACGCCCATTTATCAGATCGCGAACCGGATTGAGTTTGATGCGCACCCCAAAGGAACGAATTGACTGGCGAGGCTCGATAAACGTCCGCCCCACATAATGATTACGAACCAGGCCAAAACGAAAACTCAATCCGCTTTCCGCAGCGTAACCGATTGATGCTGCCACTCCTGAATCAGGAACAGGCACAACGATGTCAGCGTCTGCGGGTTGTTCAACCGCTAAACGCCTGCCCATCTTGTGCCGGGATTCATTGATTGATTTGCCGTAAATCAAAGAATCAGGACGTGCGAAATAAACGTGCTCGAATAGACACATCGAATGTTTCTGCTCCGGCAACGGATGTGACGATCGCAGTCCATCCTGATCAACGACTATCATCTCGCCGGGCTCTATATCGCGCACATACTGAGCGTCAATGAGATCGAAAGCACAGGTTTCCGACGCAATTACCCAGGCGTCCCCCAGCCTCCCCAGGGCTAACGGACGAAACCCACGACCATCACGAACAGCAATCAACTCGGAAGGAGTCAGGAAGAGCATTGAGAATGCTCCTTCAGTTTGAGTCAAGACCTCGGGTATCGCCTCGCGAACAGGTTTTGATGATCGGGCAACACCATGAAGCACAACCTCAGTGTCAGAAGTGGACGAAAAAATAGCGCCTAAACGTTCCAGGCGCTGGCGTTCCTCTTTTGCAAATGGCAGATTGCCGTTGTGGCAAACTGAGATTTGCCCATGTTGGCAGTTCACAAGGAAGGGTTGTGCTTCCAGGATTGAAACTTCGCCGGCAGTCGAATATCGCACGTGACCGATCGCACTCGCACCGCGTAGACGATCCAAGTGCGACTGATTGAAGGCGTCCGAAACGTGACCCATCGCTCGCTCGACTCGTAATTCTGATCCGTCAGAAGCGACGATTCCACAGGATTCCTGTCCCCGATGCTGCAAAGCATATAAACCCAGGTAAGTCAGCCGTGCCGCATCTGGATGTCCAAAGATTCCAAAGACGCCACACTCTTCGTGTAGCTTGTCGTTCTCTATTTCAGTCAATTGAGTTTTTCCTGAGTCGCAGCTTGGGGATTACATGCGGAGCTTACTTCGCAATTGAATTCGTTTCAACTACTGACTACCGCTCCGGCTTCCGCACAAGTTATGATTAGCCCCGGCAAATATGAATCGAAAACTCTATTACTTGATCTTTCTAACGCTGTTAATCGGGTTTCTCAGTTTGACGACCAAGCTGGAAGCCTCAAATTCAACGACAACATTTAACGCTCGTTCGGCATCGCACCTCTACTCGAAGTACTGCATTTCGTGTCATGGCCGCGACGGGAAATCGCAGACTTCCAAAGGCAAAAATAGCCATGCCAGGGATCTTAGCGATGCTAAATGGCAGGACGATGTTAGTGATGAGCGAATATTTAATTCGATCATGAATGGCCGAAATGTACGAGGTAATATGCCCGGATTCAGTAATAAGATGAATCAGCAGGAAGCAGACTCGCTAGTAGGACTCGTTCGCGGCCTCAGAAAATGAGGGTTATGCCTTGAGTATTTATCGAGGACTCATAATTCGACTGCTGCAGATTTCCCTAATCGCAGCTTTGGCGGGAGCGGGTTGGAGTGTCTACAAACATTTACCAGGTAGCCACACCAAAGAGGTCTCAGAACCGGGAACAACAGCATTGGAGATCGTGATGGAAAGATCTTCAGAATCTGGCGGAGCTGCGCTCAACGTTTCCGTCGAGCTTTACCCGGTTGATGTAATCGCCGTGCGACACGAATTCTTCACAGAACCGCGTACTGGGAAACGCTTCGACGACTTTCTTAAAGAACGCATGAAAGGCCGCTCTCCTGTCACTGCTCACCTGGACAATCAAGGACGCGGCTCAGTCAACATTACACCTGGCAGTTGGTGGTTACATGCAAAGCTGTCGGGCGATGAAGAACTAGAATGGCGGCTACCCGTTAATATTACTGGAGCCAAACAAACGCTTCAGTTAAACGCGCAGAATGCGTATACGAGAAGCAAAACCTTTTGAAGCCGGATCATTGGACATTTTCCATTTTCCATTTCTCATTTTCCATTTTAAGACGCTCCGCGCAGCCATCGTGTCCGATATCCTTTACGTTTTCGGTCGTTGAAGGACACACCTGCTGCGCGGAGCGTCTTAAAATGGAAAATGAGAAAAATCACCAATAAAAAGTAGGTTAGATGCTCGCTCTCCGCGTTGACAAAAAACAAGTGGCTGTTCGTGAGATCGCTAAGCCTGCTGCAAGTGGTGAAGCGCTCGTACGAGTTCTCTTATCGGGAATTTGCAACACCGATGTGGAAATCGCTCGGGGCTATGCGGGCTTCAAAGGCACCATTGGACACGAGTTCGTTGGAGTCGTTGAGCAAAGCAACGATCGCGCTCTGATTGGACAAAGAGTTGTCGGTGAGATTAATGCCGGATGCGGACGGTGCGCTCTTTGTCGCTCCGGAGACTCACGTCATTGCGCAAAACGTACTGTACTAGGGATCGTTGGCCGAGATGGAGCGCATGCGGAGTTTCTGCGATTGCCTAATCGAAATCTTTTGCCGGTTCCGGACTCGGTGATCGATGAACACGCAGTTTTCACCGAACCGTTGGCAGCAGCTTGCGGAATTCTTGAGCGCACATCGATCGACAAATCTGAGCACGTAGCCGTTATAGGCGACGGCAAACTCGGATTGCTCTCTGCCCAGGCAATTGCGCTAACTGGTGCTCCCGTTCTCTTGATCGGAAAGCACAAACCAAAATTAAGAATTGCCGAGCGCCGGGGAATCGAAACTTCGTCTCCTAAACAAGCCACAAAGCGAAAAGGCGAATTTGATCTCGTGGTAGAAGCATCTGGTGCCGCGTCGGGCTTTGCGATGGCACTCGAACTCCTCCGTCCCAGGGGTCGGCTTGTCCTAAAGTCCACATTTCATGGCACAACGGAAATAGATGCTGCCCGAATTGTCGTTCCAGAGATATCGATCATAGGTTCACGCTGTGGACGCTTCCAACCCTCTCTCGATCTACTACAAAAAGGAGCAGTTGATGTTGAGAGCCTGATTAGCGAGGAATATCCGCTGTCGGAAGGTATTCACGCCATGGATCGAGCCCGAACGCGCGGAATTCTGAAAGTACTTGTGCGACCCTAGTCAATAGCTTGTTGTCAGTCCGTGGTCAACTAAAGTAGCAGATAAAGCACTACTTACAACTAGCCACAGTCTTAATCGGCTTCCCACTCGCTACTCATCGTTTAAAAGTTAGTTGACAGGATTTAAGAATTTTCAGGATTTATCGAAAGTTTTTGCGGAGTAAGTTCGGTTAATCCTGATTGATTCTGTTTTTCGTGTCCAAATAGCGGTCTGCCAACTAACTTCACCGCCGAGATTGTCCTACCTTTTTTGCCCAGAACCTGCCCTTTAGCTATACTCTAGCCCCTTTCAATGCGTCTCGAAGCTCATACTTTTGAGCTTTAATTCGAAGGCGTTAGCAATAAGCCGCGGGCTATTTCGAAGGTGGTGAAGTTTATGTTTGACGTCCCGAAGAACAATACCAACGAACAAGAAAGAACAA
>JBKPQV010000598.1:0-13460 GCA_046734235.1 Acidobacteriota bacterium | reverse complement strand
TCCGCAGCGCTTCCGGTAATCCGTTGCGCGGTGCGAAACACCCTCGAGTGGTGCGCCTGGAAGAGCTGTTCAAGCTCCCCTGGAGGTTGTTCGGTGACTAATCGCAATGATTTAAGGGCTGCCTGCACGGTGTTCTCCTTCGTCTCCACCCTTAAAACGGCGGGTTGGAAGGATTATTAACACTGCGCTTGCGAGATATTTAGTTATTTCAACGGAATTGCCGGTAACCGCTTGAGCGTCTGATTTGCAGGATCAATTGTGACCCCCACCGACTCGAGCGCAGTAACGCCCAGTATCGGTTCGACATAATCCGGCCCGAATATTACACGTCCGGCAGTGGTTTCATTCATGAACGAGATCTGAGCAAGGCCGAATTCATACTCTGCTATTGAACCCGTTGCCAGCTCGTAGGTCATTTTCCCAATCGCCTTGATTCCGATCTTGCGGAGTTCGGATGCTGGAGCTAGTGAGTCTGTGGCTCCTGTGTCAACGAGGAACTGCGTCTCGTAAATGTCGTTGGATGTGAAGCTTTTCAATTTAACCACAATATGAGTGAGGCCCATATTTTTGGCTCCTTGCATTTCTCTGGGTGTGAGTTTCATTGCCAAAGATTAAACCACCGACTTTGGGAGAACAAACTAAAACTGCCATTTGATCCCGAGGCGAAGTGAGGAAGGATATTGAAACACCGTGCCCTCTCCGTAAAAAGGATTTGGGAATTGAACCGAATTCGCGCCGGGCACTCCAAAACCGCTATTGACGCGAACTGTTTCATCCTGCCGGATCGCTCGCTGAGCATTGAGCACGTTGAACCAATCAACTTGTATGCGTAGGTGATTGTTCTCGTTCAACCTGATCGGGTAATGGCCCCCGAGATCTAGATTGTAAGTCGTGGGTGTACGATTCTTACCAGTGAGAGGGTTAATAGCGGTACCACGCGGAACCGCAAAGCCCTCGTTGTCGCCATAAAGAGGGTGAGGAATTAGCGAGTTAAAAGGTATCCCTGATTGAGCGCGAAATGATCCACTAAACATCACTTTCCAACGTGTTCGGTAGCTACCATCAATCTTTAACTGGTGCGGCCGGTCGTTTGGCAAACGACCATAAAAGTTTGCAAGTAGACTCTGAAGATCGAATAGAGATGAGATATTTGCCAGAGCCTGCCCCGTATCGTTTCTGTAAAAGCCTTCGTAGTTCCCGGTCAAACTTGAATACACGTAAGAGGCAATGAACTGGTAGTTTGCGGTGAACCTCTCGGTGGCTGTAAATTCGAGCGCTCGATAATAACGACGGGCACGACCGAAACAACCAAACGCTGTCGCACAAGAAGCATCCTCCGTTTCGCTCTCGCCAGGATTGAACACGAAGTAGGTTAGGCCTTCATTAAAGGATCCATCCTCGATTACAGTGCCTTGTGCCCGATAGACGCCGCGAAGACCCAGCACAAATTCCCTGGCAGGCGTGTATTCAATACCTGCTGCTGTTTCATTTACATTTTGCGGCTTCAGATCTGTGTCGATCGGAGTCGCCACGCAACAAGTACCATCATTTCTGATCATCAATGACCCGTTGGGAGCATTTACTCGATCAACGAGTCCTGAGGCACTGGAAGCGACTTCACCGTTCGCAAAGATAAAACTAGTAAACATCGGGGCTTCAATAAACTTTGCGTAGTTAACGTAAATTTTTCCTTTTCCTTTACCGCTAAAGTCCCAAATGAAGCCCAACCGAGGGGCCATGTTGTTGTAAAAGTTGTTCAGCGTTAGTAGAGTTGTTTTTGTGCCTCGCAATTGTTGATAGTCCCAACGCAAACCAGCATTCAACTGCAAGTCTCTGGTTATTCGAAAATCATCCTGCAGATAGACACTCTCTACGCTATTGGTAACGAAATCGTTGCCGGAGCTGTCCTGGACGGAAGAAACAGCGGTCGTTGATCGAATCAGGAATGGGTTGGTGCTGATTTGAGCTGCAGTCAGCCCAGTGTTGGTTATCACACTCGTTAGACCGGCAGGTGCCTGACCTGCAGCAATCAACGCGCTGACGCGACTGGTCAGGGTAGATACGGGACAGACAATGGTCGAACTTTGAACCGTACAAACGCCGAATCTATTGGCTACATTGAAATTATTGAAAACCACCCCGCCGCCAAAATTGCGTGTCGGGCCAGTGAACTGCGAATCGATCTTCAATCTTAATTGCGCAAATTCGAAGCCATATTTCAGCGTGTGTGGGCCAAAATTATTCTGCAGTTTCGCGTGTGCTTCATACCGGTTCCGATTTTGTTGAGTGATCCGGCCTGCAAAGCCCTGTCTAACGAAACCGCGTTGTAATGATCCGCCGCGGCCATCGACAAACCCCAGAAAGCCAGTGGTACCCCCAAAATTAATATTTGTATCAGTGACCGGAATGACCCCACCATCGCGAACAACCGCGAATTGATCGGTGATGGCTTCTATTTCCGTGATGTTTGCTGTTGGAATCAGATTATTTCGTTGTTTGTGAAGGCCAAAGGAAAACTCTGCAATCCACGTTGGAGTAAACGTAGAGTTCAAGCGCACGGCATAGTTGTCACCGCCCATCTCACCATGAGCGAGAAATGAATTTGGATCGGCCCCAAAACCTGACATCGCCGGCCCCTGAGCACCTGCCATCATTACGCGAAAACCATCGATGGTGGTGAAATCACCGAATGTGGAAAAGGTGACGACGTTACTCTGGTTGGGAGAGTAACTAAGTTTCCCAGCGTAAAAAGGAGTCGTAACTTTGTTGCTCGCCGATTGGCGAAACGTCTGAGTGAAGTAAAAGTTTTCGCGACGCTGAGGATTAAAAGCCCCAAAGAACCAAAGCTTGTCCTTTTTGATTGCTCCACCGAGATCAAACCCGGCATCGATTTCTGAAAAACCATTCGGAGCAGATCCGGTGAACGGAAAGAACTTCGTCGATCGCACGAGGGATTTTGTGGTGAAGTACGCAAATACGTCTCCGTGAAGATCGTTGCCGCCGCTTTTAGTCAAAACGTTGAAGATGCCACCTGTCGACATTCCATACTCAGCGCCATAGGCACCTGTCTTGATTTCTACTTCCTGGACAAATTCGAATGGCAGATTTGCACCGGAACCTCCCCATCCCGGATCTGTGGTGTTAACTCCATCAAGAATGTAGCTGTTCTCCAAACCTGATGAACCAGCGACTGATGGATCACGATCCCTGCCCGAGGCGTCGCGAAGACCGGAGCGCGTAACGCTGGGGGCAATGGTGTAAATCGATTGAACTGTTCTTTGAGTTGTTAGATTGGAAAACTGCTCGGTCGAAACTCTAGATCCGCTCGTGTTGTCAGCCAGCGCAACGGAGCCACCTCCAGAAGTGTTGACGTTGAGGATCTCCTGGGCTGCGGCAACTTCTAGCTGAATCGCCTCGAACGATAGCTTTGACAGGTTTACAACGACTCCTGATCTAGTGAACGCGCCAAACCCTTTTTGGGCACCTATGGAGATCGAGTAATTGCCTGGTGGGAGATTGAGAAATCGATATCTGCCATCGCGATCGGTGGTTGATGAAAGCGTGCCCATCAAATTTGGGCTGGTCGCAGTCACCACGATGTCAGGGATCACCGCGTTGTTGCTGTCGGTTACTATTCCTTCAATTGATCCCGTGGTATTGGTCTGTGCGGTGATTTTTGTTCTGATAGACACAACGCACATTACGGTTAGCACCAACATTATGAACGGTGCGTAATGTGATGAATCCTTCATTTGTTGCCCTTAAGACTCCTGATGAGGACAACGTCCTGAACAACTTCGCCGCGCGCGAGCGCCAATGACTGTTGGTCTCGTGACCACGCGAAGTAGAAAATCCGGTCGGGCGATAGATCAATTATGTTGCTGACGGGGCCACCATCAATGGATTGACTCTTAATGATCGACTGACTGTCGCGAAAATCAATGTAAGTTAAGGCCTTACCATCAAGGGTCCAACGCAAATAATTTGTGGAGATGTCGAGAATCTTTTCGGGTTTGCCTTCAAAAGAGTAGATTACAGTTTTGATGGCATCTCGCAAAAAATAACTCGTCGCGATCTGATTACCATCCGGAGATACAGAAATGCCGCGCGTCGGCTGATCGACCAGATGTTTTGGTTCTCCTCCCGACGTGGGTGCTATCCAGACTCCAGTTTTGCCAAACGCCAATTGATAAACGACCCAACTGCCATCAGGTGAACATTGCGGGTTTTTTTCACCAATACCGTTTGTTAACTGAATGGGATTGCCACCGTCGATATCCATACGCCAAACATGATCATTGCCGGTACGATCGGAGACAAACACTACAAACCGACCATCAGGTGAAACTGAAGGGCGTTTATTATTGCCGGAATCAATCGTGAGTTGTTTTTTGTTCGTACCATCAGGGTCGATGCTCCAGAGATCCATTTTCTCGGTGCCCCGAGACGCATAGATGATCTTGTTATCAGATGTCCATGAGATTCCTTCTATTCCATCGGACCGATTAGTTGTGATTTGGCGAGCACTGGCAGCATTAGTTCCAGAAACGACCCATAGGTTAGACACTGGCTCAGATTCAACTGTCACCAACTCATCGGCATCAGCAGTCAAACTCACGTTTAGGTAATCCTTGAGATCGTTGGTTATTCTTCGCGCCTTACCCTCCGGGTAGGACAGAAACCAGATTTGCGCCGGACTGGCCAACTGTTCCCTACCAATGAGCACCAATCCAGAACCGTCAGGGAGCCAATTCAGTTGATTGACACGAAACCATTTGGCAGAGGTAATTCGTCTCTGTGGTCCACCTTCCGGTGGAACCTCTGCTAATGTGACATAAGTATCTTTGTCATCGATGGTATCAACGGGATAGACAATCTTCTTTCCATCAGGTGACCAACCAGGACTAGTCATGGTGACACGAGCGGGAATTTTAAGAGAAACAATCTTCCGCTCCGACGTTCCGTCAACGTTCGCTGTAAATAAACCAAGTTCGCCCTGGAGCGGATTACCGCGCATATAGGCAAATTGCTTATTGTCTGGTGAGAACGTAACAGGACTATCGATGTCAGTGACCAGTTTTGTGGCCGCGCCCCCCAGCATTGACATGCGATAAAGTGAGTTAGGATTTTTGCGGTCCGAAGCGATCAGATAGAGGTTGTTACCATCGGGAGAAAAGGACAGCCCCAAATAGAACAAATCTGTTGGTGCATTGATGACCAACTCGGTTGACGGAGAAGACACTTGCTGCATTCTGATGCTCGGTCGTTCACCATCATCAAACAGATGCACTACGACTTTCCCATCAGGAGAGATAACTGCATCTCGCACCTTCCCAGTGTTCGTCAGCCGCGACATTTTCGTCGCAATGAAAGGTGCAGATGAATCGTTCAGCTTTGTCGAGTTTTCTTTGGTGATACTGGGCCGGAATTTGTAAAGAGCAACCGCAAGGAAACTGACGGCCAAAAGACTTATCAAAACAATGGGCACCCTCCTTCTTTTCCCAGAGCGACGGCCAGTAGGTTCGGTCGAACGGGTTACATCGATGGGTTCAGTCGAAATCTTTGGCCGATCGTTTTCGGCACGAGACGTACGCGCAATTTCGGCGTCAAGCTCAATTCGTTGTTTCAGTCGACGCAAATCGACTAGAAGATCTTTCGCCGTTTGATATCGTTCGTCACGATTCTTCGTAAGAGTCTTAGTTACGATACGCTCGAGTTCGGCGGGCACATCTCTTGAATAACGCGGCAGCGGCACAGGCTCGTGCTCTAAAATCGAAGCAATGACCTCACTAGGTGTCGATCGCTCGAAGGGAGCGCAACCGGCAACCATCTCATAAAGCACTACGCCTAAACTCCAGAGATCAGTTCGCGCATCCATCTGTTCACCGCGAGCTTGCTCCGGCGACATGTAACCAACAGTACCCATCACCATGCCGGCGCTGGTCTTCACCTGTGCCCTGGTTGGCCCTTCAGAATCGATCTCTCCGATTCGCTCCGAGAGCTTTGCAAGACCAAAGTCAAGCACTTTCACATAACGATCGCGCCGTCGCACCATGATGTTCTCGGGCTTGATATCGCGATGCACAATTCCAGCTTCGTGAGCCGCCGCCAAAGCATCGGCGATCTGAATCGACACATTAAGAATCTCGTTCACCTTGGTTTGAGGCGTAGAAGCAGGCCGGACACCAGAGGTGCTGATAATTTGTCGAAGGTTTTCTCCGTCGATGAACTCGGTAGCGATGAAATGACGGTCTTCAATTTGTCCGATTTCGTAAATTGTGATGATGTTTGGATGATTCAGTGCAGATGCTGCACGCGCCTCTTGTTGAAAGCGCCGAACACGATCTTCGTCTTGCGTGAAAGCTGCTGGTAATAATTTGAGAGCGATCTTTCGCCCAAGCTTACCGTCCTCAGCAAGATAGACCTCCCCCATCCCTCCGACGCCGAGCGACGACAGAATCGTGTATTGACCAATCGTTTGGCCAACCACAGATTCGACTTTTTCTTCTGCAAGCGACTGCGCCTCGATTTCAAGCGCTGCGCGATTCATGAAATTACCGGCACGTTCATGACCATCGAGTAGCGCTTCCACTTCGTTTCGAAGAGATTCATCTGAACATGCCTGTGCCAGAAATGCAGAACGCTCGGCAGGCTCAAGAGCGAGAGCCGCATTAAACAATTGATCGAGTTGTTGCCAGCGTTCAGCTTGCATTATTTAGGGAGTTGTAGAGCCAGGCTTTTGCCATACTCCATTCACGCATAACAGTGACTGCCGAGATTTCCAAGGCCTCGGCTATTTCCTCAACACTGAGACCGCCAAAGAAACGCAACTCAACTACCTTTCCCTTGCGTTCATCAATTTCTGACAACCTTTCCAAAGCCTCGTCGAGCGCTACCAAATCTTTGTCTCGTTCTTTTGAAACGATTAACTCTTCAGCAAAAGAAATTCGCTGTGCTTCCCCACCCCGTTTCGCGTATTTGCGACTACGAGCATGATCCACAAGGATACGCCGCATTAGCTGGGCCGATAGCGCAAAGAAATGAGCTCGATTCTTCCATCGAACATGTTTTTGGTCGATCAGTTTTAAATAGGCTTCATTCACCAGCGCAGTGGTCTGAAGCGTATGACCAGCATTTTCTCGCCGCATGTAGTGGTGGGCCAATCGATGTAGTTCCCTGTCGACAAGCGGCGCCAATTGTCGCAAGGCAGATTGATCGCCATCGCTCCAGGCTAACAACAACTGGGTTACGTCATTTTGCGGGGGGCTTTCATTCACTTTTTGAAAGGCCTATTGAACCAAGCTGGGCCTTGCTTTTTGGATGCGAATTATAGTCCTCAAATTTAGATATTTATACATTTATTAGCTGGCCTGAGAAGCTTGATAGGTTTTCAACACTTTTCCCGCGGTATGGGCTGAGGACGTCACAAGCGCTTGAGCTTGTAGTTACCCACGCAACTCTTCGACCCATAACGCGGGAGGTTAGTGATGAAAAATTGGCCCCTGTTAGCGATAGCTCTGCTCATTGCCGCCCCAGTTTCGAGTCTTGGTAAGTCAGGTAACGAAATTTCGCGGCGAAACCGGTTACAAGAATTGCGCAGTGGAAGCAAAGGTATCGAGCCAACTATTTTGGAAAGTGCCTATCTTGACGTCTACGATTTGTTGGGAACCAACAATCAATGTACTCAATTTTACCGCGGCAAAGGGTCGCAACTGGTGCTTGAAGAATTAGTCGTCAGGCTTCGAGAACGCACGATTCCAGATGCCACGATAGGAGTAAGGATGTTTGGGGCCTTTCAGATTTTAGGAAACCATGAGGCAGGAATTACCTATCGACTGTTCGAGAAATCTGATCTGAACAGTATGGGTGCTTTCTATAAGTCAAAGACATTTCCCTCCCAACAGTTGGTGCCAAACATCGGAAGCTTTCGACCAAATACCCGGGAAGCCCGCATAGTGATCCTTCTGCACGAGCTAGCTCACATGATTAAAGGCCCTGACGGGCTGTGGCTAATACCGGATGATGGCGCTAGCGACAACACAAGCCGTCTCAACACTCAACTCATCGAAGCGAAATGTGGGAATGAAATTCGAGGACTGTTCAACCACTAGGGTCTTTAAAAACAATGACGACAACTAGCAAACAACGAGGTGCAAAGCTCACTGGCTCCCATGAGAAATTTGTGACCCGTGAACAAATTTCGAGAAGTAAAATCAAACTACTACGGGAAATCGTGCGGACCCTACTGCGCGAGCTGGAGACGTTCAACCAGCTCCCTGAAACACACGAGCAACACGTCGACTTTTATTCTGAAGTCAGTCAATTTGAAATCGATTTGATTAAACGGGCGCTAAGATTTGCAGCCGGGCATCAGGGCAAAGCCGCCCGCTTACTAAATCTCAAGACCTCAACTCTCCATGCAATGATCCAGCGTTATCACGCTGATCTGGGCCACCTGTCGTTCCCGCTTGGTAGCAACGAGGGATCTAACAATGGGCGCCTACGATTGGTGAACGACATCCCTGAGAAAAATAACTCTCAGCTAAGAAACAAATAGAAACTTAACGCGTATCGAGCGCCGAAAACAGCGCTAGTCTCTGTTTAGACTGTATCGCCTGCTGGGAGCTCGGAAAACGCCGAACGATCTCCCGCCATGCACCACCATCGTAGTGCAAGCGTCGAGACTGCTTGTCGAAGACAAAAAAGACACCCTGTCGATTGTAACGATCAAGGCCGCTGTAGTTCAGGAAGTAACTAAACTCTGGGGCCGTTTCGTCTCCACCGAGACGTTTTCCGGCATCACGAGACAGTTTTTCGGAAGCCAGTTCTGCAGCATCGCCCAATATCAACAAAACTTCCGGACGCAAAGAAGATCTCGGGAAGTGATCGAGAAATATTTTTGCCCGCGCCACCCGATCGAAATCGGCTGACAACTTTATTAAGTCTAAAAGACGCTGCGCATCGGAGGGACTGCCCGAGGACACGATCGCTTCACGTTGGATCCAGCCGTGCGTACGACTGCTTACGTTAACCAGACAGAATACAATTCCATTACCGGCCGTTTTGAAGGATCTAATTGCGACGAGACGGCCGCGACCCAGTCGGCGAACAAGTTTTCCTGATAAGTCGGGGCTGGCACGTAAAGCCGCCAAGCGTTCATCCACCACTACGGCAGGGCGACCGCCAGGAGGAGCTTTCTGTTTTTGCGCTGAACCTAATGAAGCCGCAACCAAAAGCAAACAGATGGCAGCGAGGCGTATTGCAACCTTGTGAGGCAAGATTTTTTCTCCTTTTTAGTGAGGTGAATAGGTCCCAAAGGTCTTATAGGTCCTATTCCAATTCCTATTTCGAAACTGCCCTGGCGATCTTTTCTTTGAATTGTGCGTGATGAAAGTGGCAAATTGCGACCGCCAGTGCGTCTGCTGCGTCATGAGGCGCAGGCACACTCTTTAATGCAAGTAGTAACCGAACCATTTCCTGGACCTGATGCTTTTCGGCATTGCCGTAGCCAACGACAGTTTGCTTGATAAGTCGTGGTGAGTATTCGTGAATATCAAGCGCTGCTCGTTCAGCAACCAACAAAACTACGCCGCGCACCTGGCCAAGCTTCATGCTGACCTTCACATTGGTCGCCAAAAAAGCATCCTCAAGCGCGCAAGCCTCAGGTTGATGCCTTTTAATAACATCCTCGATCCCCGTGCACATCTTTAACAGTCGACTCGAAAACTTTAGATCGGAAGTTGCGCGAATCGACCCAAACTCAACGAGAGAATATTTGCGACCGTCGCCTTCAATTACACCCCATCCGGTTGTTTGGCTGCCGGGATCAATACCAAGGACACGCATGGGCGATGAGTATAACAGAGTGGGTCTATTCATCTGTCGAATTTCGAATTTCGGATTTCGGATTTAGGATTTTGAATTGCGGAGTTCGTTATCGGCGGACTTTCGAAACCATTCCGAAATTCGCAATTCCAAATCCGAAATTCGACGTGGGGTAGTTCCGTGTTATTCTTGGATTCCCTCAATTCTTAGACCCCCATTTCTTTATTCCGGACGTTTTCCCCGGACGGAGCGGAAGGGCGTAATTCTGTTTTGCTCATGAGTCTTCTGACACGAATACTTAATAATTTTCGTTCACCACAAAAACCTCGTGAACAACCTCCTTTGCGCGCTGAAATCTTTAGCGTCGAACGACTCGAGCAATTCGCGCAAACAATCGCCACGGAACACAAAACTGTAATTCGTAAGGGACATGCGCAGCTGTTACCGCGCCTAAAAGACAATGCGCGCAAGCTTGAGGGTGCTTACAAGACTCTCGTCGAGGCAGTCAGTGAAGCCCAGGCGATCTCTCCGGCAGCTGAATGGCTGGTAGACAACTATCACATCGTTGAAGAACAACTCCGCGAAATACGGCAGGATCTTCCAGAAGGCTACTACCAGGAATTGCCGAAACTGGCAGACGGTCCACTGCAAGACTACCCAAGGATCTACGCACTCGCTCTTGCACTGATCGCGCACACAGATTCGCGACTCGATACCAACACACTGCGCCGTTTCATCTCGGCCTATCAGACTGTTTCTGTGTTAACCATCGGCGAGTTGTGGGCGGTGGCGATTACTCTCCGCCTGGCACTAGTCGAAAATTTGCGACGCCTCGCTATCACTATTGTTCGCGGACGTGCTGAGCGTGAAGAAGCCGATCGCTTTGCGGATCGACTACTCGAACTAGCCTCACGCCAACCATCAGCAATCATGCAGCTAGTTGAAGAACGTCTCGGCAAACAAGAAAAACTCCCGCAAACTTTTGTGGTCCAGCTAATACAGCGCCTGCGCGAACAACATCCGTCTGTCATGCCTGTGATGGATTGGATCGAAAAGGACTTGGCGAAGGGCACAAACATTGAGCAGGTAATTCACTCAGAGCATCAACGACAAGCAGCCGCACAGGTAACGGTGGGAAACATCATTACCAGCATGCGCTTGCTGTCAACGCTTGATTGGCGCGACTTCTTTGAAAAAGTAAGTCTGATCGATCCAGTGCTGGAGAAAGATCCTGCCGGGGCTTACGCCCAGATGGAATTTGCTTCGCGCGACCGCTACCGGCATGTCGTTGAACGAATCAGTAAGAGAACCGACTTTAGCGAAATTGAGATTGCGAACGAGGTCGTCAACCTCGCCGCTCAAGCCAGCGAATCACCGCGCACACACGTTGGCTATTACCTCGTCGATGATGGTTTGTTTGAGCTGGAAGGAAAATTCAAGTACCAACCGAGAGCACTTGAGCAGTTCCGACGATTCCTTTTGCGGAATGCTACCGCCTCATATCTCGGTACATTAACCCTGCTCACTGCCCTGGTGCTCCTCCTGGTCCTGATCATCATGCACAGTTACACGAGTAACTGGTGGTTCTTATTAATTACCTTGTTGCTCGCGCTGATTCCGGCCAGTGAGATTGCGGTCACTGTCCTCAACTGGGATGTCACGCATTTCTTTCCGCCCCGGCTGTTATCAAGAATGAACACCGCTGGCGGGATTCCTAAAGATGCTCAAACTTTCGTAGTCGTGCCCACGATCTTCAGTAGTGAGTCGCAGGTCACTCATCTCATTGAACGACTCGAAGTTCATTTTCTCGCCAACCAGGATGATCACATCTATTTTGCAGTGCTAAGCGATTTCGCCGATGCGCTAACGGAAACCAGTCCTCTCGATTCCCAACTGCTTTCAGTGGCTCAAAGTGGCATTGAAGATCTCAACAGACGACACGGCAGTAATCGCTTTCACTTATTTCACCGCAAACGGCTTTGGAATGACCGCGAAGGCAAGTGGATGGGTTGGGAGAGAAAGCGAGGAAAGCTCGAAGAGTTTAACCGTCTACTACGTGGCGCCCAGAATACCTCATTTATCGTTCGCAGTGCTGAGACGGAATTCTTGAAGGCTTTCCGTTATGTAATCACCCTAGATTCAGATACCCAACTGCCTCGCGACGTGGCCCGAAGATTGGTGGGAGCTGCTATTCATCCACTCAATCAGCCAAAGATCGACCCGAGTGTTAATCGGGTTACGTACGGGTACGGGATTTTGCAACCGCGAGTCAGCATTTCACTCGAGAGCGCCTCGCAATCAACGTTCGTAAGAATTTTTTCCGGAAATACTGGAATCGATCCCTACACGACAGCAGTCTCGGATGTTTACCAGGATCTTTTTGGCGAGGGGAGTTTTACCGGCAAAGGTTTGTATGACGTCGACGCGTTTCAAACGACCCTGGAAAATCGGGTTGCCGAAAATGCTCTACTTAGTCACGACTTATTTGAATCTCTGTTTGCCCGGGCTGCGCTAATCACGGAAATCGAACTGCTCGACGATTACCCGGCCTCGTATGACGCATACGCCAAAAGACAACATCGCTGGGCTCGCGGTGACTGGCAAATTGCTCGTTTGCTATTTCCATCACTGACGGATGCAAGTGGGAAGAAGTTTTCCAATCACCTTCCACTAATTGGGCGCTGGAAAGTTTTCGACAATTTGAGGCGCAGCCTGGTTGGTCCAGCATTGTTCTTCTGGCTAGTCGCTTCTTGCATTCTATTTCCAGGGTCAGCTCTGGGATGGAGCTTATTTGTCCTCCTGACAATTGCCTTTCCAATTTACCTGCACGTAGCTACAGGTCTATTGATCCATCCTAGAGGAATTCCCTGGACCAGCCACTTTTGGAGCATCTGGGGCGACTTTAGAACCAACACGGCGCAGGTAGGACTAGCATTTGTGGTACTGCCTCATCAGGCATATCTGATGTGTGACGCAATTGTTCGTTCTCTCTACCGGCAAATTGTTTCCAGAAGAAAATTGCTCGAATGGGTTTCGGCAGCTGAAGTTGAACGGACTTCGCGTCGCGACCTGGCTTCGTTCTTCTGGCTGATGTTACCGGCCGAACTCTTAACCCTCATCGCCATCATCTTGACGATCAAACTTAGACCTGCAGCGTTACCAGTGTTGGCATTGCCGGCGTTTGTTTGGATTCTCTCTCCCATTATTACCTACGTTCTCAGTCAACCGATTGTGCGGAAGCGAAAACTTCTTAGCAGTAAGGACGTGGAGTTTGCTCGCGCCGTCGCCCGTCGCACCTGGAGATTCTTCGAAACTTTTGTGACTGCAGAAGACAATTGGTTGCCACCGGATAATTACCAGGAAGATCCAACGCCAATCGTCGCTCATCGAACATCTCCAACCAATATCGGACTCCTGCTACTGGCGACCTGCGCCGCCAGAGATCTCGGTTACGTAAGTTCACTGGAATTTGTTGAACGCCAGGAGTTGACTTTTGGCTCCATGAACAAGATGGCTCGCCTTCATGGTCACTTTTTCAATTGGTATGACACGAAAACTCTTCAGCCATTACTACCGCAGTACATCTCAACGGTCGATAGTGGCAATCTCGCCGGGCACCTCATAGCGATTAAGCA
>JBKPQV010000597.1:0-4919 GCA_046734235.1 Acidobacteriota bacterium | reverse complement strand
GCACCGCTTTGTTACACCGGAAACTTGTCGATCAATCACTTTACGTGTTTTGTAACGTGAAGCAACAGATCTCCAAGAGAGCTGATCTACGAGTCTCTCTGTGACAAAGCGGTGCCAGGCCACCGCACTCCAAGGAGGTCGCGATCTATTAGTTTCCCTATCAACAAACTCAGAGCAAAAGGGGCTCGGTTGGTACGAGCCCCCTTTCGCTTTCGATAATGTTGAAAATTATCGTCCGCTTACCTTTTCACCATTTGGTCCGGGCAAATTCAGTTTCTCGCGAAACAGGTTCAACAGCAATAGAGTTCCAATTCCGCCGCCCCCGTCTGCTCCGCCACCTGTAGCCATAACATCTGGTGTTATGCGGACGCCCTTTTCGCCGATGACTTTTAGTGTCTCGACAAGCGCGACACCTTGAGCACCAAGAGCGTTGACTTGTTCGTGGTAGGCAACACCCTGAGCCTCACCCATTAAGCGAACTTTCTCGGCCTCAGCACGACCAGTTTGCAGAATGTAGTGAGCCTCACCTTCACCTTCTGATTTGCGCTGCTCTGCGCGTTTACCGGCAATCTCCACGCCCACCGTCGCAGCCATCAAGTCTTTCTGGTTGTCGGCGTGTGCCTTCGTCTTCTCAAGTTGGATGCGCTTGTCTTCAGCTTCACGCTGAGCGTTGTACATGTTCTGCCGTTGCTCGGCGAGAATCTTCTCTGTCTGAGTCTTCATCAACTCTTCCGGAAGATGAATGTGGCAGATGAGCACGTTCACAACGTCGACGTGATACTTCAACAAGTGCGCACGAACACGAGCTTCAGCGCGTTCCTGCTCTTCGTGTCGATTCTGCAGGTACGCCATCGCGGATGACTCCGACGCCTGGTTACGGAAGATCGAGTCTATCAACGGATGCATCACGTTTTGTATCAACCGCTCGATGCCGCCAATCTTTGCAACCATGAACGGCGCATCTTCGGGTTTGACCCTGAATACCACGCGTACTTCTAACTGCATGGTGAAGCCGTCTTTTGAAATGACTTCGAACGGATTGAACGTGTTGGTTATTTCGCCCGCAGTCCATTCCACTGTCTGGTTTGTCGTCGGAATAATGATCGGCGACACAGCGAGTGTGTTGACGTAGTAGCGTCCAGGGCCCACTACAGTTTCCTGAATCCCGCGATAACCTTCTGGGACAACGTAGGCTTCGTGTGCACCTTCGTCGAGGCGACGATCAGCTGGATCGCCGGCCATTAAATCGGCGGCTATCTCTTCAGCGGTACGTTTCTCATCCATCTTGTCCAAACGAAGCGCGGATTGTTCTGCCTGCTCTTTCTCCTCACGCTCCATTCGTTGACGAACCTTCGCGGCCATTTCCCGGCGAACTTCGTCTGAAGGATCTTTACCAACGTTTGATACAACCACGGCAACCTCGCCGGGCCTCACTTCTTTTGCCGTTTCAGGAATCACCTTAAACAGCAACGGATTGATGTAATAGGTACCGGGCAACAGAATGTCCTTTTGTGGTCCACGCTGTCCGCCCTTGCCGATAAACTCATGTCCGTCCTGGAAGTTGTCGTGACCGGCGAATGATTCAGCCACGTAATCTTTGGGATTGAGTGGTGCACCGTCGAGAGCCTCGACGAGACCAATCTGGTTCTCGTTGATAACAGTAGCGTCGAACAGTCTGACAGTAAACAGACCCGGTTTTGCTTCGGTGCCGCCCTCGATCGCTCCCGATTGAGTTAGGATTCGGTAGACGCCGGGAGTCAAAATGTCTACTTGTGGACCTTTTTGGCCGCCTAATCCGATGAACTGTTCCGCGTCCTGGAAGTTGTGATGCGCCTGGATCGCTTTGCCGAGCAGTCGACCCGCGTCGAGTGGTCCACCGTCTGCGGCTGTAATTACACCAACCTTGCCTTGCGGAACCATTGTCGCTTTCGCAATTGAAACGCGAAAAAGGTAAGGGTGAATGGGCCACAATCCAGGAGGCAGAGTACGAAGTTGGATACCTTTAACACCTCCGCGTTTGATGAACGCAATCGGATCCTGGAATAGGTTGTGCGCGTTCTGGGCTCGGTCAGGTGCAAATATTTGGCCTGGCGGGTTTGGTTCGCCGTCCACAGCCTCGATGATTCCCATCTCGTCAGCACCGACTTCGATGAGTGGGACTTTCCGCACGACTTTTTCAAACGGCCATTTAATCAAGTGCAGTCCCGGCTTGAGCACGTCTGCCTGAATGCCGACTTCGCCTTCCGTCGCAACCACGCGTCCGGGAGGCATTTTGGCGCCAAGGTAACGTCGCTCCTTGATCGCAATCTCTCGTGCGCCGACGTTCACAAAGATGCGTCGCACGATGACTAGCAGGATGATCAATAAAACAAAAAGGCCAAACAGAGCGAGCACAACAGTTGTTAAGTCAAGATTTTCCATGGTGTATCTCTTTCAAGTATTCAACTGGGGAAGTTGATAGTTATTCAATTGTTGGTGGTACCTTCCAGTTCGCGCCGCGCGGATGAGAGGGTACGTTTCAAGACGAAACCGTTGCCTGAACTGCGAACTGCTCCTGAGAGTAACCAGAATTCGCCGTTAAATAAAGCCTGAAGCTCGGTAGCTGAGATTCCAGCAAGTTTTTCTTCGCGCCATAGTTGTAACGATCTCTCAATCGCTTTTTGATAGAGTTCGGCATTGTCGGACAAAGCAACGAAATGCAGCATCTTTGCAGTCGTTTGCCGATCCGGAGATTGTTCCCAGGAACGCATCATTGCTTCAGCAAGTGAGCGATTAACCGGGAGTTCATTTGTGGCAACAAATGAAGCAAGTTTTAGAAGTTTTGCATCAGTCGAGGCATTTGAAACAGCCGCGTTCAGAAGCGATTCATACACTTCAGAATCTTTCGATTCTGTGAGCGCGCCTAAGTCGCCTTCAGTGATCCTAATGTGCCACTTACCGTTGTTTTCAGGCGCTGCTGAATCAGGAACCGGCGCCGGTTCGTCGACCTCGGCAAACAGTCCTCGAGGTGGCGTTGCAAGCGGCAATTCGTTTGCTTGCTCGCTATTGGCCGGTTTCTGCCAAAAGTAAATGGCTATGGCGGCTAACCCAAGGATAAGAACGGAAGTAATGAGAAGAGTGACCATGCGGTCGGCTGACGGAAGGTTGTTTCGATAAATCCGTCGCCGCGTATTTGTTTATACGCTTGGCAGATGGAAAAGTTCAAGAAGGTTCGGTGGCAGAGAGCTGTGACTGTTTGCCTCAAAAGAATAGTCCTGGAACGAACAGGTAGGCTCGGGATCTCAGATTTCAAATCCGAGATATCACAGTTATTTGTGACCTATCTCCTCATATTATGAGATCTAGGATTTGAGATCTGAGATCCCGCTTCGAGCCCACTTACTTAACTGTTCCAAAGGGATTTGGAATTAGCGTGCGGAAAGGGAATTAAAGAACAACGGATAGGTTGCCAGGGATTGTGCCCGGTATTGTGGGCGAAACCCAAACAGGATTATCCGGCCCTTTCCGATCGTTACTTCCACCAATGCAGCCTTACCTCTAATCCTTTCGCCACCAAGGAGCCACCCGGACAGCAGCGGATCCTTCTCGCGTGGATACCAGCCAATGATGTGCACGTTGCTTGTTGGTACAGATTTCCCGGGTTCGTTTGTTACTTCGAACGCGGGTGAGTCTTCGGCCCAGGCTATTGATTCTTTCGGCATTCCTTTGGCAATTGGATGGTTTGTATCGAGTTCGAGACGAAGAATCGATCCGGGAACATAGAACTGCGTTCGCGCTAGTCCGGCGACAGTGTTTCGCAGCGGAAGTTTGAATTGTTCGATGGCGAAGTCGGAAGCGCGGTTTAGAAAAACAAGAGTACCACCCGACTCAACATACCGACGCAACGAATTAACACCATCGACACCTAGTCCACCGGTTAGTTCCGAAGGCATAGCTCCTGAACGATAGCCATTTAACAGAGTTCTCGAAGGCTGGTCGGGAATAACTATGGTGTCAAAGGTGCCATTCAAGTTTCCTTCTTTGATCAGTTGATCGTTCGTTGACTGGTAGTTAAGACATCGCGATTCGAACTCAAGCACCCATCTGGTCCAACCTTCATCCATTGTTGGGACTGAAGATCGGTATAGAGCTCTTCGGGGAGGATTGGCATCTCCGCAACCTCCATTGATGCCCTGCTCTGGCAGCACAGCGTCAACGATCGAGAGCGGGCTGAATACTTGATTAACGCTGACGTCCATCAGCAGCGGCAGAGCGTGAGCCGTTACGTCGTAGGGCGCAATTGGATGACCGCTGCTGTCGCGCAAATCAGGATAAATCTGAGGTTTCAATGTCGCTTCAGCGAAAGAAGCGTTAGGTTGGGCCATAGCTATGACCGCAGTCCCAAGTGAATACTTCTTACCCCTAATAGAGAAAGGTTTTGGGTACCTAACTTCAACGCCAGCGCGCTCTAAGATCCCGACCAGCCGTCCACTATTCGCGGAAGGAGATATGACGAAAGCTTGCAGCTCACCATTCCTGCGCGGGCGAACTGCCTCACGTCCAATTGCGTAAAACCTTTTCAACCACGCCGCTCGATTCTCAGCAGCATGCTTCATCAGAAAGAACGCACACGTTGTCATCGTGTTAGTGATGTCGCGCAAGTGCCATTCACCGCCATTCCACAATGGTCCAAAGTTCGCTGATTCTTTTTTGGGATCGTAACCTTCTCGCGAAGTCAGTTCTTCAAACTTCAAGGTGATCGGGGTGGCGATTCGTGCCGATGCTGTTTCAGAAAGAATGCGAACACCACCGTGATAGTGCGAATACGCGCGCGACGGTGACCACGCATCGTAAGTGGAATTGGTCGTGATTCCTTTGAACCCCTTGCCGCGCATTTCTTTGGCGAGGTAGTTACCAAGCTCTGTGTAACCTTCGACGAT
>JBKPQV010000596.1:0-5877 GCA_046734235.1 Acidobacteriota bacterium | reverse complement strand
ATGGCGACGAGGCCTTTTGTTTCAACCATTCCGAGTGCTTCTTGCATTCCGATGCTCCTGTGAAAATGAATTGTTTTTGAAAGCGAGACTCTAACGGCTATTTAGTACTCCGTCAAACATCTCTGTGCCTCTGCTGGATGCGGAAACACAGAGTTATCGTCCATTAACAGCCTGGCTCAGAAGCTCGACCAACTCTTCGCGCGTAAGAGTGATCTGGTCGTCACCATTTGAAAAATACGACTTCGGTGCTGGACGATCACCTGTTGGGCAACTCAATTGAGTCTCATGCAAATATCCACACGCCTGGCATCGGGCAGATTCGCCAAGGTATCCAGCCGCCTCACGCACATTGATCAATTTCTCGATCGCATCCGCGGGTAAGTTTTTCGACCCACCGAGAATTCGCGCAAGGATCGCAATCTTTGCCGTGTGTTCCAGTGTCTCGAGTCGATCCCACGCCTGCCAAAGATCTGCACCATAAGCAACCGCACCATGATTCGCCATCAAGAGGGCGTTGTGATGTTTCACCAATGGCTGCATCTGTTGCGTGAGCTCATCGGTTGAAGGCGTTCCATAAGAGGCGAGCGGAACGCACCCGAGCGTCAAAATTACTTCTGAAAGAATCGGTTGATCAATTGCGAGACCAGCTACGGCAAAGGCTGTCCCGTGTGGTGGATGCGCATGGCAAACGGCTCTCACGTCAGGACGTTCGCGATAGATGAGCAGGTGCATTGCCAACTCGCTCGATGCTTTTCGTTCGTTAAGCTTCTTACCCTCAATGTCAGTGACCGCTATCAGGTCTTCTGTCATCCGGCCTTTGCACGTCATCGTCGGTGTGGCGAGTATGCGACCATCATCGAGACGCACGCTAACATTGCCGTCAGATGAGACGACATAGCTGCGCTCGTACATGAGATGACAAACGCGGATTAGATCCTGTCTGGCTGATTTCTCGTCCATGTCAGCATGCCCTGGCTAAACGCGTGGTCGCTTTGGCAGTTCCGGGTCTTCATTGCGATCAGCTCTAACACCACCCTTAGTAACGGCCGGAGACTGTGGCGTGGCCAAGAAATACGACAATGTCTCCAATGAGGTCGTAAGGTCCACCGTCTTCACCTTTACGCCGCGCCGCGACTGCAAAGATACCGGAGCAAAATTCAATACCGCTTTGATTCCCGCTGATGTGATCTGATTCAAAACCTTCTGAGCCGCCCGCGCTGGAACAGCAATTACCATCACATCAATCGATTCAGAGCGAATCACCTCAGCAACCTTCTCGACATCGCAAACTGGTATCTTCCCTTCACCAATTCGTTTCCCGATCTTCTGGCGGTCGTTATCGAAGAGCGCTACAACAGTGAAATTCGACCTACCAAAACCGTTATAGTTTGCCAGGGCAGTTCCGAGGCGACCTGCACCAATAATTCCGACCCGGTGCGGCCTGTCCAGACCGAGAATCTTTGTGATGTGATCTCGAAGGTCATCGACGTAGTAGCCAACACCCCGGACGCCAAACTCACCAAAATACCCCAGGTCTTTTCTAATCTGCGCCGAGTTTAGATTGAACTGTTGCGCCAGCGACTGCGACGAAATTGTTTTTATGCCCGCAGCGTGGAGCGTATTCAAACAGCGCAGATAAACGCTCAAGCGGGCCGTAGTCAGTTCTGAGATTTTTTCGGATTTCATGCGAGGGCCTTTGTCGTAGACAGTATAGCGCCAAGGTGATGTTTTACTGAAAAGGGGCGACAGATTCAGATTTGGGGATAAGACCTATAGGACCTGTAGGACTCATTAAGAAGAATAGGTCTTATAGGTCTTATAGGTCCTATTCCCTTGTAACTGTGCGGGCAATTACCTTTCATTGCGAAAACGAAAATCCATCAACTACAATCCGGACAATCATATGATTGCTCATCTTAGTGGCACTCTACTTTCTAAACAGGCAACATCCGTAATTGTTGATGTAGGAGGAGTCGGCTACGAGGTAACGATTCCGCTCTCGACTTTCTATGACCTGGAAGATAGTGGCGCAGCTGTTCAGCTACGTATCTATACGCATGTTCGCGAAGACACGCTGCAGCTTTTCGGATTCAAAACAATCCGCGAACGCGAGTTGTTTCTAAAAATAATCTCTGTAAGCGGTATTGGACCAAAGCTTGGGATAACGCTCTTGTCAGGTATGAGTGCTGACGAGTTGATTGCCAGTATTAGAACGAACGATCTCGCACGGCTCACGCTGATTCCAGGAATCGGTAGAAAGACTGCAGAGCGTTTGGTGATCGAGTTGCGCGAGAAAGTCGGAGCACTAACTTCTGCGCAGCTGGAAGAGGAGTTAAGTGCTAAAGCGGCGGCGTCTGGAGAGATGACTCAAGACAGTGTCAGAGCCGATGCATTGTCGGCATTACTCAATCTCGGCTATCAGCGATCGTCTGCCGAGAAAGCGCTTGATAGCGCATTGGCTGAAGGCGGCGATGTGACCGTCGAAAATGCGCTGCGACGTGTCTTGAGAAAACTCGCGCGAGCTTAGTCTCTCTGTGACTCTGTGCCTCTGCTTGGATGCGGTCGGTACCGGAGCGCATCCAAGCAGAGACACAAAGGCACAGAGTCACAGAGAGAAAACTCTTAGGTCAATGTTGACGTATAGTTGATCAAAAGCATGGCACCAGAATCAATCTCAGCACGAATGAAAGACGCGTCACCGAACGACGACGACCGGCAATTAGATCTTACTCTTAGACCAACCCGTATCGAGGAATACATCGGTCAACGACAGGTCAAGGAGAATCTACGCGTCTACATGAAAGCCGCGCTGAGACGACGCGAGGCGCTCGATCACGTATTGCTGACAGGGCCTCCGGGACTCGGTAAAACCACGCTCGCAAACATAATCGCCAACGAAATGGGTTCGGAATTAAAGTCAACTGCCGGGCCCGCTATAGAGAAAGCCGGCGACATCGCTGCGCTTCTGACAAACCTTCAGGAGGGCGATGTTCTTTTCATTGACGAGATCCATCGCCTCCTGCCGGCACTCGAAGAAAAACTCTATCCGGCCATGGAGGACTATCAGCTCGATCTTTTGATCGGGCAAGGCGCGGCGGCCCGTTCGATCAAACTCGAGCTACCCAAGTTCACTTTGATCGGAGCAACTACTCGTGCAGGTTTGATCACCGCGCCACTCCGCGGACGCTTTGGTATCGTTTTTCATCTCGACTTCTATCCACATGAAGACCTGGAAGTTATCTGCAAACGTTCCGCAGAAATTCTCAAGGTCGAGATTGATGCCGACGGGGCAAGAGAGATCGCCCGCAGATCACGCGGCACTCCACGAATTGTTAATCGCCTCCTCCGTCGCGTTCGCGATTACGCCGAAGTGGATTACGACGGCAAGATTAATCAGGCAGTTGCGAACGATGCTTTGAACAGAATGGAAGTTGATACTTACGGCCTCGACGAAATGGATCGCAAACTGCTGCTGACAATCATTGAAAAGTTCAATGGCGGACCAGTAGGTTTGGGAACAATTTCTGCCTCGATTCACGAAGAAAAGGATTCAATTGAAGAAATCATCGAACCATATCTAATTCAAATCGGCTTTCTCGACCGCACGCCTCGCGGTCGATTGGCGACTCCCCTTGCCTATCAACACTTTGGCTTCAACCTAGCAACTCATTCGCGCCCCGGCCTCTTTGACCCTCGCTGAAGTCGATTGACCTTCAGTTTTATGAAGCGTTTAGTTTCATTTTCGCGGCAATCATTTGGCGTCCGAAATCGTGCCCCATGGGGAACGATGATTCAGCATTCACTTCACCAGTTTCACGAAAATGACCTCTTCACCTCAGCAGCGGCCATGAGTTACTTCGGGTTGATGGCGCTGTTTCCAACGTTGCTCCTGTTGCTTGCCATCAGTAACAAGATCACAGCCGGCAGCGAGATGTTGAGCCATGCGGTAGACGTCTATCCGGGTTCGGCAAGATTTCTGCGTGAAACAATCGGTTCATTATCGCAGTTGGGTTATGGCGCAATCATCACCTGCTCCGTGCTTGTGATCTGGGCGGGCTCCTGGGTCTTTGCGGTCGTTGAACGTGCTCTTAATCGAATCTGGGGCGCTGGATCGCGCACGTTCTGGCATGGTCGCGCGCTGACTATTGGTATGGTTGGAGTGGTTGGTTTGCTGTTGTCGTTTTCTGTACTAGCAACTTCGTTCGTCGTTAAGTTGCGCGATGTCGCCAGTCAACTTTCACCCCGGCAAATCGAGAGATATGCACTACTGACTTCTGTTGGTAGTGCATTCTGGCAAATCCTTTTTACGACAGTAAGCTATCTCATAACCGTCGCATTGTTTGTCCTGATCTATCGCTTCATGCCTCGCGCCCAGGTAACGCTACGCGACACTTTGCCCGGTGCTTTCCTTGGGGGCGTGCTTTGGGAAATCGCGAAGTATGTCTTTGCCTGGAGTCTTAGCTACTTTCACTACGATCAGATTTATGGTTCGGTGGGCGCCGTGGTTGCGGTGCTGACCTGGAGTTACGTTTCAAGCCTGATCCTTCTTTTCGGCGCACAACTGACCGCCGTCTTCCATCGCGAGCATCCGTCGTAACCCCTCTCTGTGTCTCTGTGTTCTCTGCGCCTCTCTGTTGAAATAATCTACATGATTGGTAAAGTCCAAATTTCAACACAGAGGCGCAGAGAACACAGAGGCACAGAGAAGACTTTTACTTCAATGCATATCTGCGATTTCGATTACGAGCTTCCCGAAGACTTAATCGCGCAACAGCCACTTCCTGAACGCGATGCTTCTCGAATGCTTGTCTTAGATCGGCAAACTAAATCATGGCGCGATTCCCACTTCTCAAAATTTGTTGATGAACTACGTGCAGATGATCTGGTAGTGGTAAACAACTCGCGGGTGATTCCAGCACGACTTATCGGGCGGCGAAAAGAATCTGGAGGTCGAGTCGAAATCTTCCTGGTTCGCGAAGTATCCACGCAAGTTTGGTTTTGCCTTGTTCGCCCGGGCGCTCGTCTGCGTCAGGGAGAACGCGTCGTTTTCGCCAAGGGCCAACTAGAAGCAGAATTGCTGGACAACCCTGGTGCAGAATTAAGAGAAGTAAGATTTGACTGTGATGGTACGTTTGATTCTGCGTTATCCGAAGTTGGATCAACACCACTTCCGCCGTACATAAAGCGGCCCGAAGGAACTTCCCTGGCTGACAATGAACGGTATCAAACTCTTTACTCGAAGCCACGCGGTGCAATCGCCGCGCCCACTGCAGGACTTCATTTCACTGACGACTTGCTGACACAATTGCGCCGGCAGGATCAGCTTGTCGAAATCACCTTGCATGTAGGCTACGGAACGTTCGAACCGGTTCGAGTTGATGACATCAGCGAGCACAGGGTTAGCAGTGAGAGGTTCGAGATACTTCCCCAAATTGCGCGCCGCATCAATGAAACTCGCGAGCGTGGCGGACGCATCATAGCTATCGGAACGACAACAACTCGAGCCCTCGAGTCATCGGCAGGTGCGAATGGTGAAATCGCCAGCGGAACTAATGAAGCGACATTGACTATTACGCCAGGCTACCGTTTTCAAGTGGTGGATGCGCTTTTGACAAACTTTCATTTGCCGGAGTCGTCATTACTCATTTTGGTCAGCGCCTTCGCCGGACGAGAGTTGGTGCTCAATGCCTACCGCCACGCCGTCGCCGAGCGCTACCGTTTTTACAGTTATGGGGATTGCATGTTAATCGTCTAGGCGGTATAAAAACTAAGGGTGGTGAGGAAGATCACAACCACGCACTAACGATATGGCAGTTCTAAAGAAATTCAGATCTCGGTGGTGGTCGCAGGCAGACGTTCCCTACGATAACGACTGTC